>SKJO01000147.1 GCA_007121975.1 Nitriliruptoraceae bacterium
CCCAACGGTGCCGGCAAGTCCACCACCATCCGGGTGCTGCTCGGGCTGCTGCGCCGAGACCGCGGCGAGGTGGTGCTGCTCGGCGGCGATCCCTGGCGCGACGCCGTCCGCCTGCACCGCCGGCTGGCCTACGTGCCCGGTGACGTGCACCTGTGGCCCAACCTCACCGGCGGCGAGGCGATCGACCTGCTCGGTGAGCTGCGGGGCGGCCTCGACGAGCAGCGTCGGGCCGAGTTGATCGAGCGGTTCCAACTCGATCCGACCAAGCGCTGCTCGACCTACTCGAAGGGCAACCGGCAGAAGGTCGCGATCATCTCCGCCTTCGCCTCCCGGGTCGAGCTGTACCTGCTCGACGAGCCGACCTCGGGGCTCGATCCCCTGATGGACACCGTGTTCCAGGCCTGCGTGCGGGACGTGACCGCCGAGGGCGGCACGGTGCTGCTCTCCAGCCACATCCTGGCCGAGGTCGAGGCACTCGCCGACCACATCACGATCATCCGTGAGGGCCGCCGGGTCGAGTCGGGCACGCTCGCCGAGCTGCGCCACCTGACCCGCACCTCGATCACGGTGCAGACGGTGCGGCCCCTGGACGGCCTGGCTGAGCTCGACGGCCTCCACGACGTCGAGGTGGAGTCGACCCACGCGCGCTTCGAGGTGGAACCCGACGCGGTGGGCAGCGTGCACCGCTGGCTGGCCGAGCGCGACGTGCTCGCGCTCACCAGCACGCCACCGACCCTGCAGCAGCTGTTCCTGCGTCACTACGGCCAGCAACTGACCGCGGCCGAGGTCGCCGACAACGGGGAGCGGCGCTGATGGCCGTGGAGACCCGGGCGCTCGAGCCCACCGCCACGCGTCCTGACGACGCCGGACACTCTTCGTTGACCGGGACGTGGCGCCTGCTGCGCCTGGCGGCCCGTCGTGACCGGGTCGTGCTGCCGGTGTGGATCGTCACGCTCGGTGTGCTGCTGCTGGCCAGCGTGGCCAGCATCGTCGGCCTGTACGACAGCGAGGCCGAGCGCGTCCAGTACGCGCTGGCCGTGGCCCCCAGTGTGGTCGCGCGAGCGTTCGAGGGGCCGATCCTCGGCACCTCGCTCGGGGCGATCCTGATGACCGAGACCTTCGGCATGTTCGCCGTGCTGGTCGGCATCATGAGCGTGCAGACCGTCGTGCGCCACACCCGGTTGGAGGAGGAGACCGGCCGCGCCGAGCTGGTCGGCTCGGCGGTGGTGGGCCGGCACGCACCGCTCACCGCGGCGCTTGCGGTGGCCTTCGCCGCCAACCTGGCGGTCGGGGGGACGACCGTCGCAATCCTGCTGGCCTACGACCTCCCGACCGGCGGAGCGGTGCTCGCAGGCCTGCTGCTGATGGGCGTTGGCTGGAGCTTTGCCGGGGTCGCGGCGATCACCGCCCAGATCTCCGCGAGCGCGCGCGGCGCCAACGGGCTGGGTGGCGCGGTCATCGGCGTGGCCTACTTCCTGCGCGCCGTGGGCGACGGGCTGGGCGAGGTGGCACCCAGCGGGGTGGCGGTCACCAGCGCCTGGCCGACGTGGCTGTCGCCGATCGGGTGGGGGCAGCAGGCCGGGGCGTTCGCCGTCGAGCGCTGGTGGGTGCTCGGGCTGTTCGGCGGGCTGGTCGTCGCGACCGTCGCCGCCGCCTTCACCCTGACCCGGCACCGCGACCTCGGCGTGGGCATGCGGCCGGTGCGTCCCGGTCCGGCCCAGGCCTCCGCGGCGCTGCGCTCACCGGTCGGGCTCGCCTGGCGGCTTCAGCGCACGACGGTGGTGGCCTGGCTGGTGGGGCTGACCATCACCGCCGCGGTCTTCGGTGCCATCGGCGACGAGGTCGATGCCTTCCTGGAGACCAGCGACGAGCTGGCGGAGCTGTTCACGGCGCTGGGTGGCAGCGACGTGCTCGTCGACCTGTTCATCGTGTTCTTCCTGGGGCTGCTCGCGGTCGCGGTCGGCGCCTTCGCCGTGCAGGGGGTGCTGCGCCTGCGGGGCGAGGAGGTCAGCGGTCGGGCCGAGCCGCTGCTGTCGACGGCGGTGGCGCGCACCCGCTGGGTTGCCAGCCACCTCGTGGTCGTGGCCGTCGGCAGTGCCGCGATGATGCTGGCTGCCGGTCTGGCGGGCGGCACCGCCTACGGGCTGGTGACCGGGGAGTGGGGCGCCCGGTTCGCCGACTGGATCCTGGCCGCCGTGGTCGGGATCCCGGCGGTGTGGGCGCTGGCCGGACTGGTGGTCGCGGCCGTCGGACTGCTGCCGCGACGGGCGGTGGCCATCGGGTGGGGTGCGCTGGGTGTCAGCCTGGTGATGGGCCAGCTCGGTGCGCTGTTCGAGCTGCCCCAGTGGGTGCTGAACATCTCGCCCTTCACGCACGTGCCCGCCGTCCCCGCCGACGAGCTGCAGTGGCTGCCGCTGCTGGTGCTGCTCGGGGTCGCGGCCGGCCTGACCGGCCTCGGCCTGGCCGCCGTGCGTCGTCGCGACCTGCTGACCTGACGGGCACGCGACCTCACGCTTCCTGCAGGTCGCGATGCCGGAACGCCGCCGCACCGACGGCTGCCCCGGCGCACCCGATGGCCAGCATCACCAGCGCCGCGGTGAGGTCGATCTCGGCGACGGGCACGGCGGCGAGGTGGCGGAACGGGCTGAGCTGCAGGATCCAGGTCGGCAGGTCCAGCAGCCCACCGACGAAGTCGAGGCCGAAGCTCACCACGACCAGTCCGTAGGTCAGGGCGACGGCCTGGCGGGGCACCAGC
>SKJO01000320.1 GCA_007121975.1 Nitriliruptoraceae bacterium
CCCGGTCCGGGGGGTGGGGATGGAGACTGGTTGCGATCGATCGCCTCGGGGATGCGCACCAGGGTGCCGCCGACCCCGATCACCGTGCACCCGGTGGCGACGGCTGCCGCGAGGGGCGGCTTACCCAACGTGGCGATCGTGCCCAGGACGCAGGCAGCGGTGAAGACCACGTCGCTCGGGGTGAACAGTCCCTTGTCGATGGCGGTGGTGACGAATCCGCCACCGTTGCGGGGCAGGGCGGTGCCGGCCGTGGCGGCTGCCGGCTCGCGCTGGAAGGGGGTGGCGACGCGGAACGCGGGGCCCTCGCCCTCGTCGTCGGTGAGCAGGCTGACGCGGCCCTGCTGCCAGCGCCGCTCGAGCGTCTCGAGCGCATCGAGCCCCGGCTCCTCACCGGTGGGAAGCGTCTGCCCGAAGGCCTTGGTCAGGTGCCCGGTGTCCACACCGGCCAGGCTGGTCAGACCGGTGTCGTCGAAGGCGAGCTGATCGCCGCTGGCCACGTGCACGTCGGCGTCGGTGGTGGTCGCGACGACCATCAGGGTGGCCTCACCGATCAGGTCGTCGGGCAGGTCGCTGTCCTCGGGCAGGCTGGTCAGCTCGATCAGGCCGGTGATCACCTCGATCTCGTCGACCGTGGCACCGTCGCTGTCGAGCACCTGCGCGCCGAGCGCTGGGGTGGGCGAGAAGGCATGGTGGTCGCTGAGGGTGATCGGGTCCTCGGCGTCGGCGGCCAGCTCCGCGACGAGGTCCTCGAGCACCTCGCGGTCGTTGCCCTGCTCGTCCACCGCGGTCATGTCACCCAGCAGCCACAGGTCCTGGACCAGATCCTCGAGCGAGGGCGTGGCCTCCAGCCCGCCCGAGTCGTCGATCGCCAGCAGCCAGTCCGCCGTACGGGTGCGCAGGTACAGGGTGCCCTCGTCGTCGATGCCTCCCATCATCAACGAGCGGAACGAGAACTCCACCCCGGGGTCGTCGAGGGCATCGCGTGCCGCGTCCTGGACCGTGCTCTGGTGGAACCACCAGGCGAGCCGGCCGTCCGCGTCGTGCTTGATCACGTCGGCGGAGCGCGCGCCCCCGGTGAGGTTGCCGCGGCTGTAGAAGGCACCGTCGGCGTCGACCGGCGCGAACGACCCCAGCGAGCCGAGCGTGGAGATGCCCGGGCCGTCACCGACCTCGCTCGTCCATCGGGTCTGGCCGGTGACCAGGTCCAGCCCCGAGATGTTGCTCCGGCCGTCGGGCTGCACGTGCACGACCCCGTTGCCAAGCGCCAGGCGCCCTGGATGGGAGGCACCCTCGAAGCGCTCCAGCCAGGTCGGCTCGGCGTCGTCGAGCCCGTCGGTCAGGTCGTAGCGGGCCACGAACGCGTCGCTGCTGCCCGTCCAGGGGCCGACGACCAGCTCGTCGTCGCCGGTCAGCAGCAGCTGCCAGCGGCGGTAGTCGGTTGCGGGGATCGGGTCCTCATCGCGGTCGGCGTCGAAGGGGGGAGCCGGCGCGTCGGTGCGGCCGAGCAGCTGCCCGTCGGCCAGCGCGAAGGCGAACAGCTCATGGCGTCCGTCCTCGGAGCCGTCGTCGGTCCAGCCCACGAGGTAGACCGTCTCGTCGTCGGCGGCCATCGGCCGGGGGAAGAAGTTGGAGGCTCCGCCGGTCCCGCCGCGGGAGACGCCCACCGTGCCGTCGAAGGGTGCCTCGCCCGGCGCGAAGCTCCAGGCGACCACGGGGTCGTCGCCGGTGATGTCCACGACGGTGAACTGCTCGGGCGGGGCGGACGGCACGAAGTCGGGGCCACTCTGGCCACCGGGCAGCACCAGCCACTGGGCGTCGTCGTCACCGGCGATCAGCAGCGCGCTGTTGCCGCAGCGGGCATCGACCTCGACCCGGGTCCCGTCGATCGGCTCGCCGGTCTCAAGCTCATGGGCGATGACGTGGTCCGCGCCCCGTGGGTGGATCCACACCCGCTGCCGGGCGTCGATCGCGGGCTCGCAGGACCCGAACCCGTCGTAGACACCGGGGATCTCCCACTGCACCGACCCGTCCGCGGCATCGACGCCGATCACCGAGCGATCGCCGGTGGCGTTGTTGCGGGCGCGCAGCACCAGCATGCCGTCGGCGGCCAACGGCAGGCCGTCCCCCCGCCGGCCGCGCGGCAGCGCGTAGCCCTCCGGCGCCTGCTCGGTGGACAGCTCGCGGTAGTCGACGAACCAGCCCAACCCGGGGTCGCTCGGTCCGCTGGCGGGCGAACGCAGGGTGTTGCCGCTGTCGGACAGGTACTGCGGCCAGGCACGTGGGTCCTCGAGCGCCTCGGCCGGTGCCGTGCCCACCGTCGGGACGAGTGGCGTGAGCAGCGCCAGGACCGCGAGCAGCGCGATCAGGCGGCTGCGGGACAGGCGGCCCGGTGCGGCCGGCGAGGTGGCCGCGGTGGCTCCAGCATGAGATTGCATGATCACAACTCCGTGCGTCAGTCCCCCCGACGCGGCAGATGTCCCAACTGCGGGCGGCGGGCGCTGCGTGCTCGCCGCTGGCGGGCGCAGGAGGTCTACCGGGGCCGCCGCGCAGCGGTCAACGCTCGCCGCACGATCCGCCGACATCTCCGTCGATCGCACCAGGCCATGTGAGGATGGGCGCACGAGGGCGAGCACATGCAGCGCGGGAGGATGGGTAGCACTCGGCTGCGGGGACGGGCCGGTGGCGGCCGGGTGGCACGACGCAGGCAGCCCGCGACCGCGCTCGCGTCAGGCACGCCGGCGCCGCGGTCGGCCC
>SKJO01000451.1 GCA_007121975.1 Nitriliruptoraceae bacterium
ACATCGGACAGCGCCAGGAGGTGATCACGACGGTCGATGAGCTGGGGGAGGGCGCCGAGCTCGGGATCGGGTCGCTGCTCCTCGACCTGCGGGGGATCGAGCTCGATGGAGCCCGCCTGGATCCTGTTGCCCGGGGATGCGGTCCACCTCGCCGCCGGAGCGGTCTGGTTCGGGGGGCTGGTGCTGTTGGCGCTGTCGGTGCGTGGCCGGTCGATCGACGACGACCCGGTCGGTGCCGCCCGGCTCGTGTCGCGCTTCAGCACGGTGGCCCTGTGGTCGGTGGTCGCCCTGGCGATCTCGGGCGGCGCGATGGCGTGGGCGCTGGTGCGGGTGCCGGGGGCGCTGACCACCACCGGCTACGGGTGGACCCTGCTCGCCAAGCTCGCCCTCGTCGGGCTCGCGGTGGCGGTCGCCGCCTACAACCGCAGCCGACTCGTGCCGGCCATCGTCGCACGCCAGGCCCCGGCCGGTGCCAGCGTGGACACCGAGGCGGGCGCCGACGCCGGCGCCGACGAGGTCCGTACCGTGCGGCGCTCCCGCGGCGCCTGGCGGCAGCTGCGCACCACCCTCGGCATCGAGGCGCTCCTGCTGGTGGCGGTCCTGCTGGTCACCGGGTTCCTGGTCGTCCAGCGGCCCGCGGCCGAGGCCGCCGGGGTGACAGGCATCTACGACACCCGTGTGGCCATCACCGACGAGCTCGAGCTCGAGGTGGTGGTCGACCCCAACCGGGCCGGCGAGACCAACGCCATCCACCTGTACATCCTGGATGCCACGGGGCGCCCGGCCGGCGAGGTGGAGGATCTGCGGCTGGAGCTGGCCTACGAGCCGCAGGACATCGGCCCGTTCGAGATCGAGCCCTTCCCCGCCGGTCCGGGCCACTGGATCGCCAACGTCGACGAGCTCACCTTCCCTGGTGAGTGGCGCCTGCGTGCCACGGCCGGCGTCGACCGCTTCGACGAGCAGCAGGCCGAGGTGACCATCCCCGTCCGCTGAACCACCGACCGACCGTTACGACCCCCGACCGTTACGAGCCCGACTGTCGCGACCCCGACTGTCGCGACCCCGACCCACATCCGACGAGGAGCCTGCCGGTGACCGCACGCCCGATTCGACGCGGAGCCCTGGTGGCCGTCCTGGCGGCCCTGCTGGTCGCCGGCCCTGCCGCCGCCCATCCCTTCTTCGACCCCGACGAGGTACCCGTCGACTCGATCGGCGAGGTGACGCTCGACCTCGCGCACGGGTGCGGATTGGAGGACGACAACGGCCACTCCCACGGGGATGATGCCGACGAGGAGCCGACCCGGGAGGTCGCCGTCGAGGTACCGGCGGCGGTGGCCTGGATCGAGCCCGCCGAGACCGACGGGTGGGAGCTCGAGGTCGAGCGGGCCGACGACGGCCGCGCCGAGGTGATCGTCTACCGCGCCGAGGATGGCACCGACGAGCCGGCCCCGCAGTTCGACCTCGAGCTGGTGGTGCGCGGCGAGGAGGGCGACGAGCTCCACTGGCGCATCATGCAGGCCTGCGATGAGACCACCTACCGCTGGGTGGGCACCGACGAGGAGCCGGCCGAGGACCCCGCGGTCACCATGATGCTGGCGGCGGCCGACCCCGATGCGCCGCCACCGCCGGAGGCGGAGGAGGGCTTCGAGGAGCCCGAGGACGAGGAGGTCGAGCCCGACGAAGAACTCGCCGAGGTCCTGGACGAGGAGTTCGAGGACGAGGAGGCCGAGGAGGAGGAGGAGGACTTCGTGGCCGACGAGGACGGCGGCGCCATGCCGGGCTGGCTGCTGATCGTGGTGCTGGTGGCGACGCTGGGCATCGCGGGCCTGGTTCTGCTGGTGCGCACCCGCGATGAGGACGGCGAGGAGGGCGCCGCGTCGCAATAAGGCGCTTGCGTTGCCGCAGGCGCCCGCCAGGGAGGACGGGATGCGACGAACGCTCGGTGCGCTGGGGTTGGCCGCGCTGTGGCTCGTGCTGACCGCGGGGCCGGCGGCGGCCGATCCCCCCGGTCCGACGAACTACCGGTCGGTGGTGACCTCCGTGGAGACGCCCGACGGCGAGCCGGTGGACCTCGACGTCGAGGTCCTGGGCGGCGACGCCTATCTGGTCCTGCGCGCGCCGGCCGGCGCGGTGGTCGAGGTGCCAGGCTATGACGGCGAGCCGTACGTGAGGATCTCCGCAGACGGACTGGTCGAGGTCAACCACCGTGCGCCGACGCACTGGTTCAACGAGGACCGCTACGGGGCGGACGTGCCCGAGTTGGCCGACGCGGCCGCCGAGCCCGTGTGGCGGGTGCTCTTCGCCGAAGGCGTGTTCGCCTGGCACGAGCACCGCATCCACTGGATGTCGCCGGGTGCGCCGCCCCAGGTCGATACCAGCGCCCGGCAGGCGCAGGAGGTCTTCGACTGGGAGATCCCGGTCCTGCTCGACGACGAGCCGGTGCTGATCCGCGGGGAGCTGACCTGGCACCCCGGGCCGCTCTGGTGGGTGCCAGTGGCGTGGCTGCTCGGCGCGCTGGTGGCCGCTGGTGTGCTGGTGCGCCGCACGCGTGTGCCCCTGGCCGCGCTGGCCGCCCTGGTCGCGCTGCCGGCCGGTGCCGCCGGCGTGGCCATGGTGGTCGATCAGCCGCCCGGTGCCGATGGTGATCCGTTTCTGGTCGCTCTGCCGGCGCTGGCGCTCGCCGTCGCCCTGGTTGCGCTCCGCGTCCGGCGCCGCGAGCCCACAGGGTTGCGCGCACGGCTGCTCGCCGCAGC
>SKJO01000448.1 GCA_007121975.1 Nitriliruptoraceae bacterium
GACGACGATCGCTACGCCGACGGCGAGTTCGGGCCCGGGATGGTGACCTGTCCGTCGCTGCGGCTGCGCTCGTTCGCGTTCACCGGCGGCGCTCGCGGCTGACCGAGCCTCCTCGAGCCTGGGGGCGGCGGTGGGGGGGTTGCGTCGGGATGCGGCGTACGCAGGCGGACATGGGCGACCGGTTGGGTACGCCGCGTCGGGTGGGGCGGTTGCGGGCTGGCGGGCTGGCGGGCTGGCGGGCTTTGCGGGCTGGCGGACTGAGCGGGCTGGGCAGGGGCCGGTGGGGGCGTGGTGAGCGACGGCTGCCGAACCATCGGGGGTTCGGCAGCCGGGCCGGCAGGGTGGTCAGGGGGAGGCCGCCGGGGTTGGCCGCCGGGGTTGGCCGCCGGGGGAGGGCGCCCGGAATGGGCGCGGGACGCTCACACCGTCGGAAGGAACACGACCCGGTGGCGCTGATGGCGTCGACGGTCGAGGTAGCGCGCCAGCTCGGCGTAGATGACCTCGCCGACCATCGCGCGCAGCTCGTCGGCCATCGAACGGTAGACCGGCTCGGCGCCGACGAAGGCGAGGTCGTCGTCGAGGCACCACCAGCCGAAGTCGCTGCCCCCCTCGCCCCAGTGCCCCCGCTCGTAGGCCGCGATGGTGTGGACCTCGAGCGTCTCGCCGTCGTTGGCGACCTGCTCGTCGATCGTGCGGTGCAGCGGGACCTGCCAGCACACCAGCGGCTTGTAGGTGCGGTGGTGCACGCCCCGGTTGACTGCGAGGTGGTGCAGCGCGCAGCCGATCCCGCCGGAGAACCCCTCGCGGTTGAGGAACACGCACGCGCCGTCGACCACGCGGGTGAGGACCTCGCCGTCCTCGTCGGTCTGCAGGACTCCATCGGTCTGCGCCGAGGCGTGGTGCTGCATGATGGCGGCGTCGAGGCCGTCACGCGCGATGCGGGACAACTCGTCGCCGTCGTCCTCCTCCGTGAGGTAGGCGCCGTGGGTGCAGCAGCCCAGGCTCGGCTCGCCGCCTTCGGGCTGGACGCTCGGGCAGCCGGCCCCGTAGATGCAGGTGTAGGACGACAGCAGGAACGACACGTCGAAGGTGTAGCGGCGGTGGTTGTCGTCCGGATCGCGCAGCGTGACCCATTCGCGTTCGAGCAGCACGGGCACCTCGTCGTCGCCGGGCGTCGCTGCCGACCGAGCCTACCGGTGGGCGCCGGGCGCCGGATCGGGTCCGGCGGGGCGACCGCGGTAGGGTGGCAGGTGCGGTCTGGGCCCGCCATCGGGCTCCGCCGAGGTCGGCGCCACTCGCTGTGCACGCCTCGCCTGGCCGACGTGGCCGACGTGGCCCACCCGCCGACCCGCCGACCCGTCCCGGGAGGATGCCGTGAGCGCCAGCGTCAGCTACGAGGTCACCGACGGCGTGGCGCACGTGCGCCTCGAGCGTCCCGACAAGCGCAACGCGATGACCCTCGAGGTCTTCGACGGGCTGGCCGAGGCCGCGCAGCGTGCCGGGGCCGACCCCGCGGCCGGCGCCGTGGTGGTCAGCGGCCGGGGTGGCACCTTCTCCTCCGGGATCGACGTCAGCGTCTTCTCCAGCCACGGGCCCGAGGGCATCGACCCCGACCTGATCCGGCGGCTGCAGGCAAGCTTCACCGCCTTCGAGGAGCTCGACAAGCCGACCCTGGCCGCGATCGAGGGCTACTGCTTCGGTGGGGGGATCCAGCTCGCGGCCGCCTGCCACCTGCGTGCGGTCGCGCCGGACGCCGAGTTGTCGGTGCTCGAGGCGCGGTGGGCGATCGTGCCCGACCTCGGCGGGAGCTGGCGGCTGCCGCGGCTGATCGGGCTTGGCCGCGCCACCGAGCTCACGCTCACCGCCCGACGGGTGCCGGCCGCAGAGGCCCTTGCCATCGGCCTGGCCGAGGTCGCGCTCGACGCCGAGGACCCGCAGGCCCACGCTCACCGTCTGGCCGCGACCCTGGCTGCGGGGCCGGGCGCGGTGCGCCGCGCGCCTCGGCTGCTGCGCGAGAACCTCGGCCGGAGCCGGCAGGAGGGGCTCGAAGCCGAGGTGGCGACCCAGCTGCAGTGCCTGACCGGTCCGGACTTCGCCGAGGTGGTCGCCGCGACCATGCAGGGCCGCCCGCCGCGCTTCGTGGGTCGCTGAGCGCACCGGGTCGGCAACCCGGCCGTTCGAGCGTGCGTGCCGGTTACGGTCTGGGTACGATCGAGGGAGCAGCGTTCACGGGGAGGACCATGCCGCTGTCGGAGCACGAGGAGCGCATCCTCGCCGAGATCGAGCGCCAGCTCGCCGCCGAGGATCCCCGCTTTGCTGCCCGCGCGCGTCGGCGCGCCCCCTGGTCCGGGCTCACGAAGCGCTCGAGGATCCGGATCGCGATCGCCACCGCGCTGATCGGCCTGATCGGCGTGCTGTTCATCGGCATCCTCACGACCCCCTGGGACCTCATCTCGGGTGCGGTCGGCCTGCTGCTGCTGCTCGGCGCGATCCTTCTCGGGGTGACCGCCTCGACCGAGCCCGACCAGCCCGCGCAGCAGCACGCACCGCCCGACGACCGCCTGTAGGGCCGGCGCGGCGGCGAGGGGCAACGGGGGCAGGGCGACACGCGCCAGCGGCCCTCGCGCGCGGGTGGCTGCGTCGAGGTGATGCCCTGAGCGAGAGGGTGGGTGGTGTGCGGCCGCCCGGGCCCGAACAGGGTCAGCGGTGTGCGGCCGCCCGGGCCCGAACGGGCTCGTCAGACGCTGCC
>SKJO01000088.1 GCA_007121975.1 Nitriliruptoraceae bacterium
GCCACGCTGAAGTCTCTCGAGTGGCGTCTTGCCACCAAGGTCGGACGAGGGGCTGGTCAGCCACGAGGCGACCGTCCAAGTCGTCGCCGCAACAGGGGACAGGGCCCGCACGACGTTCCGCGTCCCCGGCAGGATCCGGTCACCCTCGAACTGCAAGACCGGGTAGCCGACGCTGCCGTCGCGCATGTCCAGGCGCAGCAGGCCCCGGTCGGTCGATACGGCCTGCTTGGCTTGCCCAGCAGTTCAGCAACCTGCCTCCGGGTGTAGACCGCACCGAGCAGCTGGGACCAGGCCCGATCGTCCTCGGCTTGGCTCAGCAGCAGGTCGACCTGCCGCTTCACGTGTGAAGGGGCCCGCTGGTACCGCTCGAGCAGCGTGGCCACCTGGATTTCGCTCGTCAATGTCCTGCCAGCCCTTGGCGTTGACGCAATTGACGCAAGGCCTTCCAGGTGCTCGAGACCATCGCCGTGACGATGGGCGTCATGTCTTCGACGCGCAGGCGCGCAGCAACCCCCGTGGAGGGCGCAGAGCGCCGCCCGGTGCCGCGTTGGGCGTCGTCGATGGGCAGGTACCGGATCCGGTAGCGGGCTGGCTCGATGACCACGACCGCGCCTTCGGACAGCACACGCTCGACCCGTGGGAGAACCTCGAGGAGTGCATCGACGGGCTCCTCGACCGCGTCACCGATGCCTCGCAGCAGCAGGACGCTTGGCCCGGCCGCGCCCGGCAGCGCCCGGATGGTGCCGACGTCGGTGTCGGTGGTGACCAGGATGCGCTCGTCAGCGAGGGCGAGGGCCATCACCTCGTCGTCGGCGTGCCCTACGAGGCCGAGGATCCGGACCTGGGTGGGGCTTCGTAGCCCGGCGGTGGCCAGCCGGTGAGCCACGGCATCCTGCAGGGCTTCCTCGACCAGCATCCTCACACGGTGTGATCACGTGGGATGACCCGCTGGTTGACGTTGGCGGCCGCGAACCGGAGGGCTTCACGGATATCGTCCTCGGTCAGTCGCGGGTACGGCTCGAGGATCGTCTGCATCTGCGTGCCCGCAGCGATCATCCGCACCAGCATCGCGACGGGGATGCGTGTCCCGTCGATGCAGGGCAGACCAGGGGCGTGGGCCCCAAGGGCCTTGGTCGACCCACCGCCAACCAGGAACCTCGGGTCAGCAGGCGCCGAGCTCGAAGGCCAGCGGGCTCAGGCAGGTCGGCCACCAGTGCAGGGCCACCACCAGCGGCAGCACCGCCCAGGCCCGCCAGCGGGTCTCGATGAGCACCGCAATGGCGGTGGCCGACCCGGCCCCCAGCGCCCCGGCGTACACCCCGGTGAGCAGGTCGCCGCGCAGCAGCCCTCCGGTGGCGAACACGTGGATGACCAGCACGACCACCACGGGCGTGAGCACGGCGGTACGTGGGGCCATCATCCCGGGGCTGACCTGACGGTCGACGAGCAGCACCACGGCAACCAGTGCCAGCACCTGCAGCACGGTGGGCAGCAGCGCCGCGGGGCCGAGCGAGCGCAGCAGGCCCACCCCCAGCGCCAGCAGCGCCGCGCCCATCCCGAAGGTCCGAGTCAGCTCGGTCAGCGACACCTCGGTGGTGCGGAAGGCGTCGCGGCCCCGCGTGGTCAGGAAGGCCACCAGCAGCAGCGCACCGGCGCTCAGCGCCACGAACTGCCCGACCGCGATCAGCAGCGCCACCGCGGCCGAGCCCCCGGCCCCCAGGGCGGTGACCGGAGCGCCGAAGCGCCCGAGCACCGCGCTCAGCGGTAGGCCGGTCTGCGCCAGGCCGAGCGCGGCGCCGATCAGCGCCACGGGCGCCGCCACGACCAGCCCCGAGCGCCACGTCTCCTTCGACCGGTCGAGTCCGAAGGCCGCCGCGCCGTGGCCGCGGTAGCGGGCCAGCAGCAGGGGCACCAACCCGGTGAGCACGAACACCCACCCGATCGCGAGCACGGAGGCAAGCACCCCCGGCCGGGGGTAGAACGGCAGCCGGGTCAGCAGCTGGAGGGCGAACCCGCCGAACAGGGTGGTCGCACCGGCCAGGATGACGTCGCTGCGGGCATCTTCGGGGCTGAGGTACACGCCCGGTGACGCTAGCAGCCCCGGGCCGGGGCTACCCTCCGCGCCCGCAGGTCCCCGCACCGAGTCCCCGCACCGAGTCCCCAGGAGGTGGCGTGCTCGAGGCCTCCGTCATCGTGATCGGCGACGAGCTGCTCGGCGGCTTCGTCGCCGACAGCAACTCGCCGTGGCTCGCGCAGCGCCTGCATGCCCACGGGATCCCGCTGACCCGTGTCCAGGTCGTGCCCGACGACCTCGCGGCGATCGACGAAGCCCTGACCGCCGAGCTGGCGCGTCCGCGCCCCCGCCTGATCCTGACCTCGGGCGGGATCGGCTCGACCCCCGACGACCTGACCTACGAGGCGGTGGCCGCGAGCCTCGGCCGCGGACTGGTGGAGGACCCGGTCATCGGCGAGCGCATCACCTCCTCGCTGGCCTGGTCGCGCTCGCTCGGCCTGGAGGTCTCCGAGGAGTACGCGTGGCACCTGGGCCGCATGGGCCGGATCCCGGCGGGCAGCCGGCTGCTGCAGGCCGGGCGGGGCTGGACGCCCGGGGTGGCCATCGACCTCGATGGCGGCAGCGACGCTGCCGGTGGCGCCACCGTGGTGATCCTGCCGGGGGTTCCCAGCGAGTTCCGCAGCCTGGTCGAGGACGCCATCGAGCCGCTGCTGCTGGCCGGCCGCAACCCGGTGCCCACCGTGGCCGAGATCGAGCACGGCTTCCCCGAGAGCGCGCTCAACCTCGTGTTCGTCGAGTTGCTGCGCCGCCACCCCGAGGTCAAGCTCGGCAGCTATCCCGGGGATCCGATGCTGGTGCGACTGTCGGGGCCGGCCGCGCAGGTCGAGGCGGCCGCGACGCTGGTGCGCCGCGGACTCGGTGAGCTCGCCGCCACGCCGGGCGGGGCACGGCTGGCCGAGGCGTGGGCCTCGCGCAGCAGGCGGGCCCGGGAGCAGCGTGAGCGGACCGAGCGCCAGCCGGCGGACACGACCACGGGCGTGGTCGGAGAGCGCCGTCTGCTGTTCGTGCACGCCCATCCCGACGACGAGGCCTCCAAGGGGGCGGCCACCGCCGCCCGCTACCTCGACGAGGGCGCCGAGGTGGTGCTGGTGACCCTGACCGACGGCATGGCCGGGGACGTGCTCAACCCCAGCGCGCCGCCGGTCGCGCCCGAGCAGATGGCCGAGATCCGCAGCCGGGAGCTGGCCGATGCCGTGGCGGCGATCGGCTTCACCCGCACCTATGGCCTGGGCTACCCCGACTCGGGCTACCACGAGGATCCCGCCGCGGTGCCCGAGGGCTGCTTCGCGCGGCTCGAGCTCGACGAGCCCTCCCGGGTCCTGGCCGGGCTGATCCGCCGCGAGCGTCCCCAGGTCGTGGTCACCTACCCCGAGGACGGCGGCTACCCGCACCCCGACCACATCCGCTGCCACGAGGTCACGATGCGGGCGCTGGAGCTCGCCGAGGACCCGGCCCTCGACCTGTCCGACACCCCCGGCGGCGAGCAGCCGGCCTGGCGGGTGGCCAAGGTGTACGCCTCGACGATCTTCCCGCCCTCCCGGCTCAACGCGCTGCACCAGGGGCTGCTCGAGCTTCGCGGGGAGAGCCCGTTCACCGAGTGGCTCGAGCGGCGCCACGACCGGCCGCCGGCCCCCGAACCCGACGCGCTGGTCGAGGTCGGCGCCTGGTTCGTCCGGCGGGATGCGGCCCTGCGCGCCCACGTGACCCAGATCGATCCCGACGGCTTCTGGTTCGAGGTGCCACGCGAGCTCGAGCGCGAGCGCTACCCCTACGAGGGCTACCTGCTGCTGCGTTCCGACGTCGAGGTGGCGCGCCCCGAGCCCGACCTGTTCGCCGGCCTCGCGCTTGGCACGCCGACACGCGCCGCCGGCGCGGGGCAGGGGTGAGGGCCGGGTCCGACGCGTGGCGGGTGCTCACCGACCGCAGCTTCGGCACGTTCTTCCTCGGCAGTTCGCTGTCCAACGTCGGCACCTGGTTCCAGAACATCGCCGCCGGGCTGCTGGTCTACGAGCTGACCCGTTCCACGCTGCTGGTCGGCGCCGTGAACTTCGCCCAGTTCCTCGGCACGGTGCTGCTGGCACCATGGGCGGGGGCGGCCGCCGACCGCTTCGACCGTCGGCGGCTGCTGCTGGTCACGCAGCTGGCGGCGGCGGTGGTCGGGGCCGGACTGGCCGGGCTCACCGTCGCCGATCGGGTCGGGCCCGTGGTGGTGGTGGCTGCCGCCCTGCTGCTCGGGCTGGCGCTGGCGTTCATGGTGCCCGCCCTGCTCGCGCTGGTACCGCTGCTGGTCGACGAGGCCGACCTCGAGGTCGCCGTGTCGCTGAACTCGGTCACCTTCAACCTCGCCCGGGCGATCGGCCCGGTGCTCGGGGCGCTGGTCGTCGACTGGGCCGGCTACGGGGTGGCGTTCGGGCTCAACGCCGCGTCGTTCGTGGCCTTCGCGCTGGCCCTGCTGGTGGTCCGCCCCCGGGCGCAGCCGCCCCGCGCCACAACCCGCCCCCGGCTGCGCGAGTCGGTTGCGCTGGTCCGGGCCGACGGGCGGTGGATGGCGCTGCTGGTCGCGGTCATGGCGGTGTCCACCTCGACGGATCCGGTCAACACCCTGGCTCCGGAGCTGGCGCTGGACGTGTTCGCCGGGCGCGAGCTCGACGTCGGGCTGCTGGTCGGGGCCTTCGGTGCCGGCGCCACGCTCACCGCCGTGCTGCTCAGCCCGTGGCTGCGTGGCCGGCCCCACGTGCTGGTGGTCGCGATGCTGGTGCAGGGGGCGGGCATGCTCGGGGCGGGGCTCGCGCCGAGCCTGGGGCTGGCGATGGCCGGGTTCGCGGTGTCGGGGGCCGGGTTCATCGCCGCGATCACCCGGGCCACCGCACGGTTGCAGGCCGAGGTGCCCGATGTGCAGCTCGGCCGGGTCATGGCGCTGTGGAGCCTGGCGTTCGTCGGGACCCGGCCGGTCGCGGCCCTGCTCGACGGCGTCGTCGCCGAACTCGCCGGTGCCCGCGCGGCCGCGGTGGTGCTCGCCCTGCCCGTCCTGCTGGCCGCGCCCTACGTGCACCGGCGGATCACCGCAGCGGCCGGGGCTGCAGCCGGGCGCTGAACCCGTCCTGGTGGGGGTCGGTCGGGTCGGCGTCGAGCACCCCGGTGCCGTCCAGCGCCCCGAGTGCGCCGCCGGTGCGGGGTGAGGCGTCCTGCCAGTCCTCGGCACCGGGGTCGGGAGGTTCGGCATCCATCGGCGCGGGTCGCTCCGTGGCGAGGTAGAACAGGCAGTCCTTGCGGGTGGCCTCCACGGTGCGAGTCATCATCACCGGGGTGCCGGAGGCGGTGATCACCAGGTGCTGGCCCACCACCTCGAAGTGCCCGTCGGTGACGTCGGTGCCATCGGCGTCGATGGCGTGCAGCGGCACGGCCGCGCCGGGGTGGACCCAGCCCAGCACCATCCCCGCGGGCACCTCGCGGAAGTTGTGGGCGTCGAGGTCGGCGTCGAGCACCAGATCCACGGTGTCGTCGAGCTCACCGCCGAAACGGAACCGGACCTCGGGGCGCACCATCACCTTCTGCATCCCACCGAGCAGGTCGTGGTCGCGTACGACCTGGTTGGTGGCGAGCGGCTCGGAGCCGAAGTAGCGGCGCAGCGCGTCGATCGCGAAGGCCCGGGACTCGGGACGTCCGGGCAGCCCGCACTCCACCGCGATCGAGGGGCACAGGTCGTGGGTGGCCTCCATCAGCGTGTGCAGCTCGAGGTCCCAGCGCAGCAGCGTGGTGGTGAACAACGTCGCGAGGTTGAGCACCTCGGGGGTCTCGAGGGTCACGATGGCGTAGAACGGGTTGTCGCCGGTGTTGTTGTGCACGTCGACCAGCGACTCGAGGTCCGCGGTGCGCAGCTCGGCGAGGATGGCGTCGGCCGCCAGGCGCTGGGCGGTGGTCGGGTCGCCGAGCCCCCAGATGCGGTTGAAGTCCTCCTGGTCGTCGAGGTAGCGGTAGGCGAAGCCGGGCGGTTCGAGCGCGGCGCGCACGTTGCCGATGACGTGATACAGGTCGAAGGGGTAGACGCGGCGTCGGCGCAGCACCCGGAGCATCGCCTCGAGCCCGGTGGATTCGTCGCCGTGCAGCAGGGTGGCGACCGCGCGGGCGCGGGCCTCACCGGTCCCGGGCCAGCGCACCAGGGTCGGACGGCCAAGCGCCCGCAGCAGGTCGAGCTCGTCGAGGGCCAGCAGCTCGTCGGGCAGCCCGTCGTCGAAGCGCAGCAGCGGTTCGTTGGACACGGGGGGCAGGCTCCGATGCTCGCGACCTTCGCCGCCGGATGCTAGCCACCCGCTGCGGGTGGCTCGGTGTTCAGCCCTGGCGCTCAGCCCTGGCGCTCAGCCCTGGGGCAGGGGCCAGGTGTGCACCGGCTCGTTGGCGCGCATCCCGGTCATGTAGCGCCGCGTCATCTCCACCAGGGCGTCGCGCCGGTCGAGCCCGTCACGCTCGCGCAGCATCCGGAAGGTGCGGATCTGCCAGGTCGCGCCGGTCACCCGCCGCAGTGCCCGCTGCTCGATGATGCCGAGGTAGTGGTCGCGGTCGCGGCGGTCCACGCCCCAGGCGTCGAGTCCCTCGTGGGCCAGCGGCAGCAGGGTGCGCAGCAGCAGTTCGCTGGCGGGCACGATCCCCACGCCCGGCCAGAACAGCCGCGCGTCGATGCCGTCGTGGGCGGCGGTGCGGAAGTTGTCCGCGGCGGCGGCGAACGACAGCTGCTGCTCGATGGGCTCGTCGAGGTCCATCAGCCCGCGGACGAGCCCGTAGTAGAAGGCGGCGTTGGCCACGATGTCCACACAGCTGGGTCCGGCCGGCAGCACCCGGTTCTCCACCCGCAGGTGGGGCTTGCCGCGGGCGACGTCGTAGATCGGGCGGTTCCACCGCCAGATCGTGCCGTTGTGCAGCGTGAGCTCGGGCAAGTGGGGTACGCCGCCCCCGCGCAGCAGCGCCTCGGGCTCCTCGTCGTCGAGCAGCGGCAGCAGGGCGGGGTAGTAGCGCACGTTCTCGTCGAACAGGTCGCCGACCGAGTCGATCCAGCGCTCGCCGAACCACACCCGCGGGCGCACCCCCTGGGCGGCGAGCTCCTCGGAGCGGGTGTCGATGGTCTGCTCGAACAGCGCGATGCGCGTCTCGCGCCACAGCTGCTTGCCGAGCAGGAACGGGGAGTTGGCCCCCACCGCCACCTGCGCCGCCGAGATCGCCTGGGCGGCGTTCCAGACCCGCCCGAACCGTGCCGGGCTGACCTGCAGGTGCAGCTGCACCGAGGTGGCGGCCGACTCCATCGTGATCGAGCTGGCGTTGAGGTCCAGCGTCTCCTCGCCCTCGATGATCACCTGCAGGTCCTCGCCGCGGGCCTCGAGGATCTGCTCGTTGAGCAGGTGGTAGCGGGGGTTGGCCGACAGGTTCTGGATCGTGACGTGAAGGTCGGACAGGGTCGGCAGGATCCCGATCATCACCACGTGGGCGTCGAGCTCCTGCGCTCGGCGGTGGGCGTGGAGGAACGAGGTCTCGAGCTCCTCCTCGATCTCGCGCAGCACGGTGCCCACGATCTTGTGCGGTGCGAGGTTGAACTCGATGTTGTACTGCGCGAGCTCGGTCTGGAAGTCCTCGGACTCGATGCGCGAGAGCAGCTCGGCGTTGATCATCATCGGCGCACCGTCGCCGTCGACGACGTAGAACTCGACCTCGACGCCCACCAGCTTGCGCTCGACCTCGAACGCCCCGGTGTCGATCAGGTGCTTGAGCACCGCGAGGTTGCGCTTGACCTTGTCCCGGTAGCGCTGGCGGTCCTCGCGCGTGAACCGGATCTGGTCGATGTCCTGGCCCACCGCGGCCCTCTTCCGACGGATGCGGCGCGGATGCTAGTGCCCCACCCGGCTCCCGTGCGTCATCCTCGGGGCGGAGGGTACGGTTCGCGTCTTGCAGCGCGCCCCCGACCCCCTCCGGAGCAGCATGCCCGCCGGTTCCTCGACGAACGACCGGCTCGAGAAGAAGCTCGGGCTGATCGACGTCTATGCGATCTGCACGGGGGCGATGTTCGCCTCCGGGTTCTTCCTGCTGCCGGGGATCGCCACGGCCAATGCGGGCCCGTCGGTGGTGCTCGCCTACCTGCTCTCCAGTCTGCTGATGATCCCGGCGATGTTCTCCATCGCCGAGCTGTCGAGCGCGATGCCCCGGGCGGCCGGCACCTACTTCTTCATCCACCGCAGCATGGGGCCGTTGGCCGGCACCATCGGTGGCATGGGCGCGTGGGTGGTGCTGATCGCCAAGAGCGCCTTCGCGCTGGTGGGTATGGGGGCCTACCTCGCCCTGTTCGTCGACGTCCCGGTGCGATCGGTCGCGATCGCGTTGACGGTGGCCTTCGGCGTGCTCAACATCGTCGGGGCCAAGGAGACCGCCCGCCTGCAGGTGTGGCTGGTGGTCACCCTGGTGGCGATCATGGCCTTCTTCATCGCTCAGGGCCTGTTCGACCTGGCCCGCGGGTCCGAGCACCTCGAGGGCGGCTTCGAACCCTTCCTGCCGTTCGGGGTCGAGGGACTGGTGGCGACCATCGGGCTGGTGTTCATCTCCTACGCGGGGCTGACCAAGGTCTCCTCCGCGGCCGAGGAGATCCGTGACCTGGACCGCAACCTGCCGCTGGGCATGATCCTCTCGCTGCTCACGGTCGGGGTGATCTACACGCTCGGGGTGCTGATCCTGGTCGCGGCCATCGAGCCCGGCGAGCTGGCCGAGGACCTGACCCCGGTCGCCTCCGCCGGCGACGTGCTGCTGTCGTGGATGCCCGGGCCGACCGGGACGGCCCTGATCGTGATCGCGGCGGTGACCGCGTTCGCCTCCACCGCCAACGCCGGCATCCTGACCGCGTCGCGCTACCCGCTGGCGATGTCGCGAGACCGGCTGCTGTGGAGCGGGTTCGAGCGGCTGGGCCGGTTCGGCACCCCGACGCTGGGCATCGTGGTCACCACCGGCCTGATGGTCCTGGCGATCGTGTTCCTCGACGTCGAGCGGCTGGCCAGCCTCGGAAGCGCGTTCCTGCTGCTGCTGTTCGCGCTGATCAACCTGTCGGTGATCCTGATGCGCGAGGGGCGGTTGGGCTCGTACGTCCCGGGCTACCGCTCACCGCTGTACCCCTGGATGCAGGTGGTGGGCGTGGTCACCATGCTCGCGCTCATCGCCACGCTCGGCGCCTTCTACGTCGGCTTCGTGCTCGCGATCATGCTGCTCTCCGGGCTGTGGTACCGCGTCTACGTGCGCCAGCGGGTGCCCCGGCGAGGAGCGATCTACGGCGTGTTCCGTCGGCTCGGCGAACTGCACGACGAGGGGGTGGGCGCCGAGCTGTGGGGGATCCTGCAGGAGCGGGGACCCAGCGAGGAGGACTCCTTCGACGAGCTGGTCGCCCGGGCCCAGGTGCTGGACCTGGGCAACGCCACGACCTTCGGGCAGGTCACCGACGCGGTGGTGACCGCGCTGTCGGACCGACTCGAGCCGGTTCCCGACCGACTCGACGAGCACGTCTCGCTGGCCGGTGCCCGTGGCGTCGTGCCCGACGGGGTGCCCGCCGTGATCTACGAGTTCCTCGTGCCCGCTGCCGAACGTGCCGAGATCGTGCTGGTCCGCGCTCCCCGCAGCGTTGCGGTCGAAGGCGGACGTCGCTTCCCCGGCGACAGCGGGGACGGCCATGCCACCACCCGGGTGCAGGCGCTGGTGTTCCTGGTCAGCCCCGAGGCCCAGCTCACCCAGCACCTCAGGCTGCTGGCCCAGCTGGTCTCGATGACCGAGATTCCGAGCTTCCCGCGCGAGTGGCGCAAGGCGCGCTCGGAGCAGGAGCTGGCCGAGACGCTGCTGCGCGACGAGCGCTACGCCTCGATCACCGTGGGTGACCCGGGCCCGCCCGCCGAGCTCGTCGACCGGCGTCTGCGTGAGGTCGCGCTTCCCCCGCAGACCCTGATCGCCATGGTGCGCCGCGGAGACCGCACCATCGTCCCCGACGGCAACACCCTGCTGCGGGAAGGCGACCGACTGACCGTGGTCGGCTCGCCCGACGCGGTGGCGAGCCTGCTGCCCCGCAGCTGAGGCCCGCGGGATCGGGAAGCTCACCCCACCCGGGTGAGGCGCGGGCTGCCGCGTGGTTCGAACCTTGGCCGCAGCTGATGGACGTGGCGGAGGGTTCGGTCGATGCTCGGGTGGGAACGTTACGTGCGCGGCGTGGGCCTCGCGATGGCGGTGCTGGCGCTGGTGGTCGCCCCGGCGGCGCTGCTCGCGGTTGCCGGCGTCCCCCCGGCACCGTCCGAGCCCGAGCCGATCGCCGCACCCATCGAGCAGGTCGGGGTGGACCCCGTCCTGGTCGTCGCACCGGCGCCCCGCGTGGGGGCGGCAGCCTCGGGGGCACCGCGACGGGTCGGCGGCGGCGAGCGCGA
>SKJO01000107.1 GCA_007121975.1 Nitriliruptoraceae bacterium
CCCAGCGGAACAGCACGAGGTCCGAGACCAGGATCCAGCTCCCGGCCAGCACGACGTAGGCCACGACCATCCGGACCACGGTGGACCTCGCTGCTACCGGCCGCATCGACCTCCCACCTCGCCGCTCCGATCCCCCCGCACGACCGCCTGACAACGACAGCCCGCCGCCGGGAGGCTAGCTCACCGGGACGGGCTGTCGAGGTTGGTACCCCCGAGCGGATTTGAACCGCCGTTACCGCCTTGAGAGGGCGGCGTCCTAGGCCGCTAGACGACGGGGGCAGGACGCGTGGAGACTACCCGAGGGCAGCTCCGGGGTCGAACCCAGGCACCAGCCTGGGACGACCTGCTCGGGGGGAAGGACTCGAACCCTCAATAACTGGACCAGAACCAGTCGTGTTACCGATTACACCACCCCCGAAGGGCGGCGCCGGCAGCGGACCGCCGGCGCGAGGACGCAGGGTATGCCGCGCAGCCGGTCGGCGCAACGCGACGCCCACCGCGCTCACTCGGCGTCGACACGTGCCTGCCGGGCGACCGGGAGCGCGGCCGCCAGCCGGGCCAGGCTGCGCTCCCGACCGAGCAGCTCGATGGACTCGAACAGCGGCGGGCTGACCGATGAGCCGGTCACCGCGACCCGCACCGGTTGAGCGACCTTGCCGAAGCCGATGCCGAGCTGCGCGCTGAGTCCACGTAGGGCCTGCTCGATCGCCGGCACGGTCCACTCCACCTCGGCGAGCAACTCGGCGGCGGCCTCGATCGCCTCGACCGACCCCGCCTTGGGAAGGACCTTGGCCACGCTGGCCGGATCGAGCTCGACCTCGTCGCGCAGGAACGCCGGCGCGTAGCGCTGCACCTCGTCGAGCCGCTGCATGCGCTCCTGGACCAGCGGCACCAACCCGCGCAGCAGCGCCCACTGCTCGGGGCTGGGCGGATCGGTGACCAGCACCTCGTCGCCCTCGGTCCCGTCGAGGTAGGGCACCAACCGCGCGGCGAGCTCGTCGACGGGCAGCTCGCGGATGCGCTCGCCGTTGAAGGCGGTGAGCTTGTCGACATCGAAGGCCGCCGCCGAACGCCCCACCCCGGCCAGGTCGAAGCTGGCGATGAGCTCGTCGTCGTCGAGCCGCTCACGCCCGTCGCCGGGCGCCCAGCCGAGCAGCGCGAGGTAGTTGCGCAGCGTCTCGGGCAGGAAGCCCTGGCGGCGGAACTCCTGGATCGAGACCGAGCCATGCCGCTTGGACAGCTTCTTGCGGTCGTCACCGACCACCATCGGCAGGTGCGCGAAGGCCTCCGGAGCCTGCCAGTCGGGGTCACGCGGCGGCAGCCCGACCGCGGCGAGCGCAGCATCGATCAGCGCTATCGAGCCGTCGTCGGGGTCCGGGCCGACCAGCAGGCCGTGCAGCAGGACCTGCCGGGGGGTGACCGACAGCAGGTCCTCACCGCGGCAGATGATCGACACGCCCTGCGCGACGTCGTCGGCGGAGTTGGCCAGGGGGTAGGTGGCGCTGCCATCGGAGCGTCGGATCACGGGGTCGGAGATCTGGTCCCAGTCCCAGCGCACCTCGCCCCGCACCAGGTCGTCGACCGCCACCGAGCCCGACTCGGGCGTGCGCAACCGCAGGCTGGCCGGGCGCCCTTCGGCCTGTAGGCGGGCGAGTTCGTCGGCATCGTGCTCGAAGCGTGAGGCCTTGACCACCGGCGGACCCTGCCCGGCCCCGCTGCGGTGGCTGGCGCGCCAGGCCTCGAGCTCCTCGGCGGTGCGCAGGTCGGGGTAGGTCGCGCCGAGCGCTTCGAGGCGGCGGGTCACCTCGGCATACAACTCGGCACGCTGCGACTGCCGGTAGGGACCGTGCGCACCTCGCTCACCAAGCGTGCCATCAGGGGCGACCAGCGGCCCCTCGTCCCAGTCGAGCCCGACCCAGGCCAGCGCCTCGATCATCGAACGCATCGAGTCCTCGGTGGCCCGGGCGGCGTCGGTGTCCTCGATCCGGAACAGGAAGCTGCCCCCGTGGTGCCGGGCATGCAGGAAGTTGTACAGCGCGGCACGAACGCTGCCGACGTGCAGCCAGCCGGAGGGCGCCGGGCAGAAACGCACCCGGGGGGGCAGAGGGTCGGACACAGCGGCCTCGCAGTCAACGGAGGGGAACGGAGGGCAACGGAGCAGTCCGGAGGGTAGGCCGGGGGTAGGCCGGCCACCGACCCGGGACGTTCAGCCCTGACCGCACGACCCGGGCTGCCCTACGGTCGGGCTGTGCGGCGTCCTGTGACCCGCCACCGCACCGGAGCCTCGTGATCATGGCACCTGCACCGCTGCACCGTTGGATCGACGATCCGATCGAGGACGTCTGGCACCGCCTGGTGGATCTCGCGGCGCTGGTGGACACCGCTCCCGACCTCGAGTTGCTCGAGCCTGCGGTCGGGGAACTCGACGCCGGCGACGTCGTCGTCCTCGCGCGGCACCGAGGACCGCGCTCCACGCTGCTGCAGGTCCGTGTCGTCGAGGCCCAGCAACCGCGGCGCCTGACGCTGTCGATCAGCAGCGCCCGCTCCCGACGGATGGTCAGCGTCGCGCTCGCCCCCTTCGGAGGGCACTGCACCGAAGCCACGATCCGGACCTGGGGTGAACGCTCGCTGCCGGGGGTCGCCGACCGCCGACTCGTCCACGACCTCGACCGACTGCTCGTGGCGCTGACCCGCCGCGTCGAACAGCCCGCACCGCTGGCCGGCTAGAGGTTCGCAGCGCACGCGCC
>SKJO01000398.1 GCA_007121975.1 Nitriliruptoraceae bacterium
GCCGCCAACATGAACCTGGTCCCGCCCGACGACGGCTACCTCGAGGTGCTGCGCGCCGAAGCCGACCGCAGCGGGGCGCTGCTGGTGTTCGACGAGGTGATCACCGGCTTCCGGGTGGCGCGCGGGGGGGCGCAGGCCTGGCACGGGGTGACCCCCGATCTGACCGTGCTCGGCAAGATCGTGGGCGGTGGCTTCCCGCTGGCCGCGTTCGGGGGCCGGGCCGAGGTGATGGACCACCTGGCGCCCGACGGGCCTGTCTACCAGGCCGGCACGCTGTCGGGCAACCCCGTGGCGGTGGCGGCCGGGCTGGCCACGCTGCGGCTGCTCGATGACGACGCCTACCGCCGGCTGGAGGCGATCACCGAGCGGCTCGAAGGGGTGCTGCGCGCGGCGTTCGCCGCCGGGGCGGGCGCCGTTCCGGTCACCGTTCGGCGCCACGCGACCCTGCTCGGGGTGGTGTTCGCCCCGCAGGCTCCCCGCCGCTACGAGGACGTCGCCGCGGCGGATCACGCGGCCTACGCCCGCTTCTTCCACGCCATGCTCGAGCGGGGGGTCTACCTCGCGCCGTCGGGCTACGAGGTGGTGTTCACCTCGCTGGCGCTCGACGATGCCGCCATCGACCGCATCGGCCAGGCCGCGCACGAGGCCGCCGGGGTGATCGGCGCCGAAGGGTGAGCCGCCGGCTGCCACCCCCCGGGACCCGTTTGTTCGCCATTCTGGGGGTTCGGTACGCTGCGCCAACCCCGGTCGAAAGGCCCCCGGCCGCGGGTCGGTGGGACCAGCAGCACGTGACGGGGCGGCCACGTTCAGCCCCTTGACAGCCCCTGACAGGCGCTTGACAGCCCGAGATCGGGTGAGAAGAGGTGCACGGTGCTCGAATGGTTCGGTGAGTTCTTCTCCGCACTGCCCGAGGTCGGGCGGGCCCTGTACCAGTTCAGCGACCCGGGCAACCTCGGTCGTGGATGGATCGGTGGGGCCATCCTGCTGCTGTGGGGCGGGCCGCTGCTCGCGCTCCCGCTGTGGATCGCCAAGAAGACCTACGGCACCCACGAGTGGGTGTCGGCCACGATGGGCGTGATCGCCGCGTCGAGCTTCCTGTGGTGGGTCCACGGGGTCATCCCCCACGGCTGGATCCAGTTCGTCGAGTCCAACGAGAACCTGCTGTCGGGGCGGGTCATTCCCGCCAGCGCCGGCATCGACATCTCCGAGGACTACCGCCTCGACATCGCCTCCAACCTCTATGGCGTGATCGCCGACTCGGTGATCGCCCTGCTGATGATCGCCGGCATCGTCGTGTCGCTGTGGCTCGTGCTGCGGGTCCAGAAGTCCCTTCCCAAGACGCTGGCTCCCGGTGAGTCCAAGCCGGAGTCGGGCGGATACAAGTAGCGGCCTGAGTCTCTCCGGCCGCGTTCAGCCAAGGAGCCGTACCCATGGGCAAGACCGACCGCGGTGAGCACCCCCTGATGTTCGACGACTACGTCGTGCAGCAGGTCGATCCCAACTGGCTGCAGGAGCGCGTCAAGCCCAAGCGCCACATCGGGCTCACCCCCGAGCTGTGCATCCTGTGCCGCGCCTGCGAGGACGTGTGTCCCTGGGAGTGCATCTACATGATGTCGCCCAGCATCATCCAGGACGCCGACAGCCCCGAGCTGGTCACCCTGGCATCGCAGTCCCACGCCGTGTTCATCATCGACGACAACGAGTGCACGCGCTGCGCGATCTGCGTCGAGCGCTGCCCCTCCGACGCCCTGTGGCTCGGCCGCGTCGAGGCCTGACCCCCGCTCTTCACCGCCCGCCCCGCGATCACGAGGTCGACCATCGTGCCCAAGCTCCCCACCTTCGACGACGTCAAGGGCAACGTCCAGGACAACGTCATCTGGAAGTCGATCTTCCGGCCGGGATCGATCTACCGCAAGGGCTACCGCGACACCTCACGGGACCGGGCCCTGGCGTCGATGAACAACGTGCTCTACCACCTGCACCCGGTGAAGGTGAAGCGCCACGGGCTGAAGCTCACCTACACCTACTGCCTCGGGGGGCTGAGCTTCTTCCTGTTCGTGCTGCTGACCATCACCGGCATCTTCCTGATGTTCTTCTACACCCCGGCCGCTGGTGCGGGTAGCGAGATCGCGTATGCCAACATGCGCGAGATCTCGGCCTCGATCACCTTCGGCAACCTGGTGCGCAACCTGCACCGATGGGGCGCCCATGCCATGGTGTTCACGGTCTTCCTCCACATGGCGCGAGTCTTCTACCATGGCGCCTACAAGCCGCCGCGGGAGTTCAACTGGGTCGTCGGCGTGATCCTGCTGCTGCTGACGCTGCTGCTGTCGTTCACCGGCTACCTGCTGCCCTGGGACCAGCTCGCACTGTGGGCGGTCACGGTGGGCACCAACATGATGGGCTTCACCCCCGTGTTCGGTGACCAGGTCCAGTTCGTGCTGCTCGGTGGGGTGGAGATCGGTCCCAACACCCTGCTGCGCTGGTACGTCCTGCACGTGCTGTTCATCCCGTTCATCACCGTCATCTTCCTCGCGGTCCACTTCTGGCGGATCCGCAAGGACGGCGGCATCTCCGGCCCCCTGTGATGCCCGCGTTTCTGGTCGCGAAGGAGCCAGCATGAGCGACGAGGTCCAGCTCGATCAGGAGGTCTACGACCGTCTGATCGCCGAGGGCAAGAGTGAGCGCATCGCGCGGGCCAAGGCCAAGGCCGCCTCGGTGCGCAAGGCCAAGATCGCCGAGGGCCAGACGCTCGGGCCCAAGCCTGCCGATGAGGCCGCCAAGCAGCTCAGCGCCTACCGCGAGTCCGCCGGGAGCGGAGGCGGGGTCGCGACCAAGACCGCCGCCCAGGCCGAGGCGGGCGGCGCGGCCGGCGGTCGGCTCACGCCCGAGCAGCGCGCCGCTCGGGTTGCGGCGTCGCTGGGCAACGGCGGCAAACAGCCGGCATCGATCGGTGTTCCCACCTCCGGGGATCACACCCACCGCCTGCTCGCCCTGGTTCCTCCCGCCGGCATCCAGCAGGTGCAGGGCAAGCAGCAGGACAAGGTCTATACCTGGCCGCACCTGCTGCTGGTCGAGTTCGTGGCGCTGCTCGCGGTCGGCTCGCTGCTGCTGATCGTGTCGTTCTTCCTCGATGCGCCGCTGGGATCGCTGGCCAACCCCAACGACGTGCCGGCGATCAACAAGGCGCCGTGGTACTTCATGGGGCTGCAGGAGCTGCTCGCCTACTTCCACCCGATGGTCGCCGGAATCACCATGCCCGGCGTCGCGGTGGTGCTGCTGATGGCGGCGCCCTACGTCGACAAGAACCCGTCGGCCAAGCCCGAGAACCGCAAGGTCGCCAACATGGCCTTCACGTTCTTCGTGGTCTTCTGGGCCGTGCTGGTCATCATCGGCTCGTTCCTGCGAGGTGCGGGCTACGAGTGGGTCTGGCCCTGGGTCGACGGGCTCGGATTCACGCTGTAGGCGCCCCGGCGATCCCGGGCCGCCGTACGACACGACACGATACGAGGCATCCACGTGGCTGACGATTCACGCTTCGCCAAGCCGGTCGAACGGCGCACCTTCCTGCGGGTGGGGTTGATCGGATCAGTGACTGCCGGGCTCGGGGGCTTCGGCCTCGGGGTGCTCGGCATGCTCTGGCCACGCCCCGGTGACGAGCTCACCGGCGAGGTCCCCCTGGGTGTGGCCGCCGACCTCGCCGCACAGATCTCCTCCGAGCGCACCCCGGTGCGGGTGCCCGAAGGCGGGATCTCGATCATCACCTGGGACCCGTCGAGTTCCGCGGCGATGCGCAACTACGGTGACGACCATGCCATCCTCAGCGACACCATGGGGCTGATGGCCGTCAACTCCCAGACGTGTCCCCACCTGGGCTGTGCGGTGCCGTGGTGCCAGACCTCGCAGTGGTTCGAGTGCCCCTGCCACGGGTCGCGCTACAACCGCTACGGCGAGTGGACCGGTGGCCCCGCGCCCCGCGGCCTGGACCGCTACGCCTCGTTCGTGGACGGCGACGGGGTGTTCGTGGTCGACCTCGGCGAGCCGCTGACCGGTCCCTCGCGTACGGCCAACGCCCTCGAGCAGAACCCCGAGGGTCCGTCCTGCATCGACGCCTGACCCGTCCGGAGCCCATCCCATGCCTGAGTTGATGATCCTCGCCGAGGGTGGCGGGTCCGGCGGCAACGTGCCGGTCGTGATCCTGCTCGCCGCGCTGGCCACGTTCGCCATCGCCTACGTGATCGTGGGGCCGGGCCGCCAGCGCCGCGGTCCCAAGCGCCACGGCGACATCCCGCTGGCGATGCGCCCCTACCACTCCGACGAGGAACTCGAAACTACCGGGATGGAGCGGGCGATGTCCTGGGGGGTGGCCCTGGCCGTCTTCGCCTCGCTGTTCGTGCCGCTGTACTGGCTGATCGAACCCGAACGCATCAACAACCGGGTCGACGACTTCTACGAGCAGGACGTGCAGGCCGGTCGCGCGCTGTTCGCCGAGGCCTGCGCCTCGTGCCACGGCACCAACCTCGAAGGTGGCTCCGCGCCTCACCCCAGCCCCGACGTCGACGCGCCGTGGCCTGCGCCGGCGCTCGACAACATCGTCGCGCGCTACCAGGACAGCGAGATCGTGGACGATGTCCACGAGTTCATCATGCTCACGCTGATCCACGGACGTGCCGGCACCCCGATGAACGCGTTCGGGGTGGCCAGCGGGGGGCTGTACTCCGACCAGCAGCTCGAGGCCATCACCGCCTACATCCTGTCGGTGCAGACCGGGCAGCTGCCCGAGGTCGAGGCCTTCGTCGGCCGCTCCGGTGACGACCTGTTCGACCAGCACTGCGCCCGCTGCCACGGCCCGCAGGCGGAGGGCTACGTCGGCCCCCAGCTGATCAACGTCTTCGAGCGCTACGGCTGGGACCCCGAGGACGAGGCCTCGCTCGAGCAGGCTCGGGCCGCGATCCTCGACACGCTGCGGGTCGGGCGCAACGTGCCCGGCGAAGCGCCGATGCCCTCCTACGAGGGGGTGATCACCGAGGAGGCGATGGTCGCTATCGTCGACTACCTCGAGTCCTTCCAGCAGACCGGCGGCCCGCGGGCCGGACAGATCGGTGGCGAGCCCACCGCCAGCGACGACGAGGAGACCTCATCGTGACCGAGCTGCTGTTCCTCGCGGTCGAGGAGGCCATCCCGGCCGACCATCCGGCCGCCATCCTCGCGGTGCCCCTCGGCCTGCTGTTCCTGTCCGGCTCGATCTACCTGCTGCTGTGGTCGAACTACGGCGCGAAGAAGGGTGCCGCGATCTACGGCACGGCGTTCTTCGCCTTCGGCTTCCTGATCGGCGTGTTCTGGTGGTTCGGGGGTCCGGGCATCCCCCCCAACCTGGGCATCAACCACCTGCCGGGCCAGTCCGTGGATCACTACCAGCCGCGCTGGTACGCCTTCGAGCCGGGCTCTCCACGGGCCGAGTTCTTCCCGTCCACCGACCAGGTCGAAGACTTCGAGCCGCTGGCAGAGCATCTGGGCATGGCGGGGATGGACGAGGAGGACCGGCAGGCCAACCCGCGCTTCTCCTCGTTGTCGGGTTCGGTCGATCAGGCCGTGTCCCAGATGTCGGATCAGTTCCTGCCCATCGACGAGAACAACGTGGCGCAGATCGGGGTGGAGCGGCGCTCGGTGCTCGAGGACGAGGCTCGCGCTCAGCAGCCCGAGGGTTCGCGCCGGGCCCCGGACTTCTACTCCGCGGAGGACGTGGGCGAGCCCCGGCTGCTCGAGGACCGCTCGACGGGCACGTTGCTCGTGGTCAACGAGTTCCAGGTCTTCGCCACGTTCCTCGACGAGGACGGTGTGCCCTTCGACCCGGTGCCGGTCGGTCCGTCGGGAGAGTGGTTCGCCTTCCTCGATCCCGGGGCGACCTGGGTGCCCTCGGCGGTCTGGACCCTGATCTCGCTGTTCGGGTTCGCGATCAGCCTGGCCTGGCTCGACCGGCTCGAGATGCGTGACAAGCGGCGCGACGCCGTCGAGGTCGAGGAACCCGAGGACCTCGCGGTACCCATCGCGCAGTGACCAACACGTTGCCGGGTCCCCGCACCTGGCTGCTCGTGGCCCTCGCCGGCGTGCTGCTTGCAGCCTGCGGGGGCGGCACGGGTGCTGGTGCCTGCGACGAGCGGATCCCCGGAGTGCGTCCGGGCCTGTGCCCCCTGCCCGTCGACGAGCGCGTCCCCGCACCCGAAGAACCGGTCGCCCTGCTCGATGGGGACGGTGAGCAGCTCTCGCTCACCGAGCTGCGTGGCAAGGTGGTGGTGGTCAACTTCTGGGCGTCGTGGTGCGGACCGTGCCGGGTCGAACAGCCTGACCTCAACGAGGCCGCCCGGGCGCTACCCGAGGACGAGGTGGTCTTCCTCGGGGTCAACATCGAGGACCGTGAGCCCAACGCGCTGGCGCACGTGCGCGAGTTCGATGTGCCCTACCCTCACCTCTACGACCCCGAGAACGTGTTCGCGTCACGCTTCGGTGGCGTCGGTCCCCGCACCATCCCCACCACCGTGCTGGTGGATGCCGAGGGCCGCGTTGCAGCCCGGGTGTTCGGGCTGACCACCACCACCGAGCTGACCGTGCTTGCCGAGCTGATCGCCAGCGAGCGCTAGGAGTCCCGGCGTGGCCGAGACCGTCCAGTCCCTCATCTTCGATGCCAACGTGCTCATCGCCGCGTTCGTGGCGGTGGCGGCCGGCCTGGTGTCGTTCGCCAGCCCCTGTGTGGTCCCGCTGGTCCCCGGCTACCTCTCGTTCATGACCGGTCTGTCCGGACAGGACCTCGCCGAGGCCGACGCGCGGGTCCGGGGCCGGGTGCTGGTCGGCTCGCTGCTGTTCGTGGCCGGCTTCGCGATCCCCTTCACGATGCTGGGGTTCGCGATGGGGGCTCTGGACGTGCTCAGCCGCTCACCGGTCGCCCGGGTGGGCATGGGGGCCCTGGTCGCCGTGCTCGGCCTGATGATGGCCGGGGGCCGCCTCAGCCGCGAGCTGCGCGTGCTCGACACGGCCCCGTCCGGGGGGCTGGCCAGCGCCCCGCTGCTCGGGTTCGTCTTCGGGGTGGGCTGGACGCCGTGCCTGGGTCCGGCCGCCGGCGCGATCCTGACGCTCTCGGCCGGCGTCACCGACGGGGTGTCCGCCCGCGGGGCCTTCCTCGGCTTCGCCTACGCCTTTGGTCTGGGCATCCCCTTCGTGCTGTTCGGGCTGCTGTTCCGCCGCCTGTCGGGCACCCTGGACCTGCTCAAGCGCAACGCCCGCACCCTGCAGATCATCGGCGGCGGGTTCCTCGTGGCCGTCGGGCTGGCCATCGCCACCGGCCTGTGGGACCGTTTCATCTTCCTGCTGCGCCCCATGATCCAGGGCTTCGAGCCCCCGATCTGATCCTGCGCGACGCTGTCCACACCCGCCGGGGCCGGTCGCTGGCGGCGGGGTTCCCCCGTGCGTAGAGTGAGCGTCGATCGCCACCCGCACCGGGCGGCGCTCACGGCCCCGGGGGCGGGGACGGAGCAGCAGGGTGCGTCCGCAACCCCTCGAAGACGCCGGACCCGACCCGCACCTGCGTGCCAGCGTGGCGCGCCGCTTGCGGGACGACGCCGAGGTGGTGGCCGACCCGGCCGATCGCGTCGGCTTGCGTCGGGCGGTGGCGCGGGCCCTGGCCGCAGAAGGGGTGGTCGCCGCCCCCGACGTGTGGGCGCGCCTGGTACGCGACCTCGTCGACGACCTCGCTGGCCTCGGGCCGCTCGAGGGACTCCTTCGGGACCCCGAGGTCACCGATGTGATGGTCAACGGCGCGGATGAGGTGTACGTCGAGCGCGCCGGACACCTGCAGTCGGCCCCGGTGCGCTTCGACGACGACGCCCACGTCGAGCAGGTCGTACGTCGGGTGATCGGCCCCCTGGGAGCGCGGCTGGACCGATCACACCCGTTCGCCGATGCGGTCCTCGCGGGTGGGGTGCGTCTGCACGCGATCCTGCCGCCGCTGGCGGAGCGACCAACGGTGACCCTGCGCCGGGTGCCGGCCGTGGTGCCTTCCTGGGAGGAGCTCGCCGCGTCGGGCTCGGTCCCGCCCCCGCTGCGCGAGGTGCTGGTCACCGCCGTCGCCGATCGGCGCAACCTGGCGGTGTGCGGCCGGGCCGGGGTGGGCAAGACCACCCTGCTCGCCCGACTGCTCGCCGAGGTCGGCCCGGACCGGGTGATCGTGATCGAGGACGCCCCCGAGCTGCGCCACCCGGCGCCGCACACCGTGCACCTTCGGGTCCGACCGCCGACCCCGGACGGCGGCGGCGGGGTGGACATCGCCGCTCTGCTGCGCAACGCCCTGCGGATGCGCCCCGACCGTCTGGTGGTCGGAGAGGTGCGCGGCGGGGAGGTGGCCGACCTGCTCCAGGCCATGAACACCGGCCACGACGGCAGCCTGACCACCGTGCACGCCAACGGTGCGGCCGAGGCGCTCGTCCGGCTCGAAGGCATGGCGCTGCTCGCCGGCATCCCGCTGTCGGCTGCGCGCGCCCAGGTCGCGGCAGCCCTCGACCTCGTCGTGGCGCTGGACCGGGACCACGAGGCCCGCCGTCGGGTCGTGGAGGTGGTCGAGGTCGGCATCGGTGCCGAGGGTCCGGTCAGCCGCAGGATCTGGCCGTGAGCCGCCGACGCACGGCGACCACGGCCGGTGCGACCGAGTTGCTGCGCTTGCGTGCGGCCGCCGGTGGTGAGCTCGGCGAACGGCGTGATCTGCCCCCCCGGGTGCGGCGCGCCCTGGACGTGGCACGGCAGGCCGGTGCGCCGATGTCCGATGCGCTCGACGGGGCAAGCGCCGCCGAAGCCGATGCCCGCCAGGCCGTGCGGGCGGTCGCGGTGGCCAGCGCCCAGACGCGGGCCGTAGCCGGTGGGCTGCTGCTCGCCCCGCTGGTGCTCACCCCGGCGCTCGGACGGCTGGTGGGTGCGGACCTGCTGGCGTTCTACACCTCGCCGATCGGGCTGGCGGTCGCCGGGGTCGCGGGTGTGCTCTACGGGCTCGGTGCCGGGCTGGTCCTCGGCATGATCCGCCGGATCGGACGCAGCGCAGCGGGAGTGCGCCGCCTGCGCATGGTGCCGGCGCTGGCCGCGGGAGCGTTGGTGTGGTGGGCGCTCCATCCGGCGCTCGCCCCAGTGGTCGCCGTGCTGGTGGCTCGGAGCGGGTCGCGCGCTTCGGTGGACGTCGGCGTGGACGAGGCCGCCGACCTGACCGCGACCGCGCTCGCGGGGGGCGTGTCGGTGCCCCTGGCACTACGCACGGCGGCCGGGCACCTCCCGCCGCTGGCCGACCGCCTGCACCGCCTGGCCTTCGACCTCGAGCTCACCCCCCACGCCGTGCGTCCCGACCTGCCGCCGTCCGAGGAGCCCTTCGCGCGCTTCGCGCAGGTCCTGCGTGCCGCGGTGGTGTTGGGCGCTCCGGTCGCCCCGAGCCTGCGCCGCCTGGCCCGTGACCTGCGGGCCGACGATCTCGCGCGAATCCTGGCCGCCACCGAGCGGCTGCCCGCGCAACTGACCTTCCCCACCGCCCTGTGCCTGCTTCCGGCGACGTTGCTGACCGTCGGTGCGCCGATCGTGTCGACGGGACTGTCGTCGGTAGGCACCTGATCCTCGAGGAGGAACCTGCCATGCACGAATCGGTCACGCACGAACCTGCCCTGCACGAATCTGCCCTGCACGAGCCGAACCCAGCGGCCGCAACCGTCCCCGACCGCTCCTGGTCGGACGAGGACGTCTCCTGGTCGGACGAGGACGGCTCGCTGGTCACCGAGTACGGCCTGCTGGCCGTGGTCGCGGCGACCATCGCCGGGGTGATCATCGCCTGGGCGAGCAACGGTGCCCTGGTCAGCCTGTTCAACGCGCTGCTGCGCCACGCCCGTTCGCTCGTCGGCGCATGAGCATCCGTCGGCGGCGCCGGGACGAGTCGGGGATGCTGAGCCTCGAGGCCGTCATGGTGCTGCCCGTCCTGGCCCTGCTGCTGCTCGCGCTGCTCGAGGTCGCCGGCCTGGTCCGCGACGTTCTCGTGCTGCATGAAGCCGCACGGGCCGGGGTCCGGGTCGCCGCCACCACCACCGGGGCGGCGGCCCCGACCGCAGCCGCCCGTGCGGCCGCTCCTGAGCTCGGCGACGTGCGCGTCCGGGTCTCGCCGCATGGTCGCCGTGACGGCGACCTGGTGCGGGTCGAGGTCTCGGTCACGCGCCGCGTCGGACCGGTCAGCCACACCCTGCGCGCCCGGTCGGTCGCCCGGGTCGAGCCGGCCGTCGGCCGGCTCCCCGGCCGGTGACCCGGCCCATGACCCGGCGTGCGGGCGAGGCCGGCTCCAGCACCGTGGTGCTGCCGATGCTGCTGTGGGTGGCCACCCTCGTCGCCATCGCCGTCATCGACGTCGGCGCCTACCTGGTGGCCGCCGCCCGGGCGCAGCATGCGGCCGACGCGGCGGCGCTGGCCGCGGTCGGCGCGGCGGAC
>SKJO01000306.1 GCA_007121975.1 Nitriliruptoraceae bacterium
CACCGCTCGATCGCGGACATCGCCGCAGCCCGGCAGGTCTCCGCGAACACGGTCAAGACCCACCTCAAGGGCATCTACCGCAAGCTCGGGGTGAACAGCCGGCGTGAGGCCGTCGAGGTCGCCACCCGCCGGGGGCTGCGCTGAGCATCCTCACCGGCGGATGGCGACAATCCCCCACCGGGAGAAACTTGGACGTCCTAGAGTCGGTCGCACCGAACCAGGAGACGACCGTGAGCACCACCAGCTTCGCCCGCGTCGGCATCGTCGGCAGCGGCATCATGGGCACCGGCATCGCGGAGGTGTGCGCCCGGTCGGGAGTCGAGGTGCTGCTCCACGACATCGATCCGGCACGCGCCACCGGCGCGATCGACCGCATCGCGGCCTCGCTGTCCAAGGCCGTGGACCGCGGCAAGCTCGACGCGGCCCAGGCCGAGGCGGCCCTGGCCCGGCTCAGCCCGACCAGCGCGCTCGACGACCTCGCCGACCGCCAGCTGGTCGTCGAGGCGATCGTCGAGGACGAGGCCGCCAAGCTCGCGGTGTTCGCCGAGCTCGACCGGCTGCTCGACGACGAGGCGCTGCTGGTGTCCAACACCTCCTCGATCCCGATCATGAAGCTGGCGATGGCCACCGACCGCCGCGACCGGGTCGCCGGGCTGCACTTCTTCAACCCGGTGCCGGTGCTCACGCTGGTCGAGCTCATCCCCTCGCTGTTGACCAGCGACGAGACCGCCGAGAAGCTGCGCACCTTCGCCACCGACCAGCTCGCCAAGCACGTGATCCTGTCCCACGACCGAGCCGGGTTCATCGTCAACGCGCTGCTGATCCCCTACCTGCTCGCCGCGATCCGCATGCTCGAGTCGGGCTTCGCCAGCGCCGAGGACATCGACGCCGGCATGATGCGCGGCGCCAACCACCCGATGGGTCCGCTCGCACTGGCCGACCTGATCGGGCTGGACACCACCCAGGCCGTGGCCGAGTCGATGTACGAGGAGTTCAAGGAGCCGCTGTACGCCCCACCGCCGCTGCTGCAGCGCATGGTCGACGCAGGGCTGCTCGGCCGCAAGGCCGGTCGCGGCTTCCTGACCTACCAGCGCTGAGCACGCCCCGCGCGCCGGCCGGCTCAGACTCAGAAGTCCCCGGCGCGCTCGCGCAATGCCCGCAGCACGTCGATCAACTGCTCTACCTCGTCGTCGGCAAGGCCCGGGTCGGCGAACACCGTGGCGTTGAGCCGCGCGGTGGCTTCCAGCGCGAGGTCGCGGCCGGCGTCGGTGAGCTCGGCCAGCCGTGCCCGGCCGTCGGTGGGGTGGGCCACCCGCCGCACCAGGCCCTGGCGTTCGAGCCGGTCGACCGCCGAGGTCACGCTGGTCGGATGCACCTGCAGCCGGCTGCCGATCACCGACATGGGCAGCGATCCGCGCCGGCTGAAGTGCAGCAGCATCAGCACCTCGTAGCGGGCGAAGGTCAGCCCCAGGCCGCGCAGCTGCTCGTCGATGCGCTTGAGCAGGAGCTGCTGGGCCCGCATGATCGAGGTCACCGCCGCCATGCCCGGTGCGGTCCCGCCCCAACCGTGGGCCTCCCACAACCGACGCGCCTCCCCGATCGGGTCGAAGGGCAGCGGGTCTACCGACACGGAAACAACCTTGCGCCGAGGCTCGGGGGCGGCTCGGGGACGGTAGCCCAGCCCCGCCCACCCTCAGGTGGGCGCCCTCGAACACGCGGTCCGAGTCCCGATCGCCCTGCGCACAGCGCACGTGCAGGGCGCACGAATCCGAGCGCCCGAAGTTGCGCGGCGCCCAAGCCTCGGTGACGATTTCGGTTCCGAGCCGCGCTGATCAACGGCGCCACGAGCATCCGGGTACGAGCATGAGCACCCACGAGGCGGTCCTGGCCCGGCTGCGTGCCGCGCGCCAGCAACCTCGTGCCGCCTCGTCGCCGCAGCGCCCGCGCCCGTCGACCGCGCCACTCGCCGAGGCCTTCGCCGCACGGATGGCCGGGGAGCTGACGCGGCTGCACCGCACGAACCAACTGCTGCTGACCGCCACCCTGGCCTCCCGGCTGGAGGAGCGCGGCTCGCGCCGGGTGCTGATCCCGATGGGCCTGGATCCTGACTGGCTCAGCCTGGTCCACGACCGGCTGCAGATCAGCGCGGACCTCGCCGGGCTCAACGCCCGCGAGCTCGCCGGCTTCGACACCTCGGTCACCGGCGCCACGGTGGGCATCGCCGACACCGGCACCATCGTGCTCGACGCCCGCTACGACCAGGGACGCCCGGAGCTCGTGCGCGGCCCCGGCCACCACATCTGCGTGGTGTTCGCCCACCAGCTGGTCGCCAGCATCGACGAGGCGATCGAGCACCTCGATCCGGACCGGGAGCTCACGCTGCTGCCGGAGGCAGACGGATCCTGCTCGCGCCACCTCGACGTGGTGCTCGTCCTCGACGACGACTGAGCGGCCGCACTCGCTACCGGCCGGCGCCACGGGGCCGGCTGCCACGACCGTGGCCGGCTGTGGCAGGCTGCCCCCAATCCCTGCGCGCCATGACCTCACGAGGAGTCCGGCGATGACCGCACGCATCACCCACTGGATCGGGGGGCAGCCGTTCTCGGTGGCCTCGGCACGCACCGGCGAGGTGCATGATCCGGCGACGGGGGCGGTGACCGGCCGCGTGGAGCTTGGGGACGTCGAGGTGGTGGATGCGGCGGTGGCTGCGGCCACGCAGGCGGCGACGTCGTGGGGG
>SKJO01000290.1 GCA_007121975.1 Nitriliruptoraceae bacterium
GGCCGAGCTCGACGGCCCTCGCACACGAGCCGAGCATCGAACCGGCGTGGGCATCCCACGACCACTCGGTGTGCGTGTGGTCGTCGGCGGGCAGCCGCAGCTCGGATCCGGCGGGCAGCCGCAGCTCGGATCCGGCGGGCAGCCGCAGCTCGGATCCGGCGGGCAGCCGCAGCTCGGATCCGGCGGGCAGCCGATCGGTGCCGGCGGGCAGCCGCAGGTCGGATCCGGCGGGCAGCCGATCGGTGCCGCTCACGATGCCGGCTCCGACGAGGCCACCTCGACGAGCACCTCGGCGAGCTGCCGCCCCCGGACCTCGGCTGCAAGGCCCGGCCACGCGTTGACCTCGAGCACCACGGCCCGGCCCTGGTGCTCGATGACATCCACCCCACCGAAACCCAGCCCGAGGGCGCGCGCCGCTCGGGTGGCGACCTCGACCACCTCGGGTACCTCACGCGATGGGTCGTGAACGTCCTCGACCTCGCCGTCGGTCACGAACCCGCCGGGCGAGGCGTGCCGGCGGGTGACCGCCGGCACCAGCATGCGGTGGCCGACCCGGGCGACGATCACCCGGTAGTCGATGCCGGCGCTGGTGGCCAGGGGCTGCACGACGTGGTGGTCGATGAGCCCGGCGACCAGCGGCCGTGGGGCACCCAGCGCCGCCTGGACCCGGGCGGGGTCCGGGTAGCGCTCGACGCCCGCCGCCTTGGAGGCTCGAGCGGGCTTGGCGACCAACTCACCGGTCCCGATGCCCTCGGGCAGTGCCACTCCCTGCCCCGGGGCCACCCCGACCGTGGGCAGCACGGGCACGCCGGCCGCCACCAGGGCCCGCGTGGTGACCAGCTTGTCGGCGCAGAGTTCCGCGGCCGCGACGTCGGGGACGACCCGGACCCCGGCGCGCTGCCAGCACCCGAGGATCTGGCGCAGCAGCGGCCAGGGCCGGTTCACCCCCCGGGGTAGCACCACCTCGGGCAGCGAATCCCGACCGGGCCGCTGCGCCATCCCGTCGAGCACGACCTGCTCGCCCGCCCCCGACACCTCCAGCCCGAGTCGGGAGGGCGCAACCAGCTCAGCGTCGAAGCCGGCCGCACGCGCCGCCGCCAGCAGCTCCCGGTGGTCAGCGACCAACCGTGACGGGTAGCCGATCACCAGCAGCCGGCGGGACGTACGCATGGCACCGGACCCTACCCGGTGGGGCAGGGTCCGGTGCGCTGGCGGGCGTTCAGGCCTCCTGGAGGTCCCGACGCCGGAACGCGACCACTCCGACGACGATCCCAAGGGCCGCCACCGCGAGCGACACACCCGTGGCGGTGAGGTCCATGTCGACCACCGGAACCGATGCGAGGTGGGCGAACGGGCTGAGTTCGAGCACGGCTTCGGGCAGCTCGAGCATCCCGCCGACGAAGTCGAGCAGGTAGGCCGCGAGCACCAGGCCGTAGCTCAGTGGAGCGGTCAGCCGCGGGAGGACGCCGACCAGGGCGATCCCGAGCCCGAAGGCGAGCCAGGCCACGGACACCGTGTTGAGTCCGGCCCTCAGCGCGTCGACGAAGCTGACCGGCGTTCCGACCAGTGAGGTGCCGACCCAGGCCCCGACCCCGGCGACCAGCGCGAGCAGCACGACCGCCGCCAGGCTGTGGACGATCCGCGTCACCAGCCAGGTGGTGCGGTGCAGCGGACGCACCATCAGGTGCTCGATGCGCCAGGACGCCTCCTCCTCACGGATGGCCACGGCCTGACCGACGGCGAACACGGCGAGCAGCAGTGCGATGATCGTGAAGGTGTAGGCCACGATGCCCTCGGCGGTGTCGATCGCGAGCCACCCGACCGCATCCGCGAGCTCGACCATGGTGGGCAGGTCGGCGACCGCTTCGCTGAAGTCACGGGCCAGCAGCCCGAAGGTCAGGGCCAGCAGGCCGATCACCACGCCCCAGGTCCTCGACGAGGCCAGGGTGAGCCGCCGGGCCAGGGACACCTGGCCTCGCACGGGGCGCACCGCACGGCGGGGGGTGTCGTCGCTGCTGCCGATCCAGCCGGCGTGCAGATCCCGGTGGGCGAGGACGAAGGCTGCGGTGAGCAGGACCACGAGCAGCACGGCGAAGGCACCGAGCACGGTCAGCTGGGCACCGTCGACCTCGTGGAGGAAGCCGAGCCATCCCAACGGGGTGGTCCACCACACCCAGTCGGGGGTGCCACCGGCTGCCGCGATCAGGCGCAGCCCGAGACTGATCCCGAGCGCCGCGCCCACGATCCCGACCGCGCGGCGGCGGGTCGCAACCAGCTGTGAGGCCAGCGTCCCGGCGGCGGCGAAGCAGGCGGTGAGTAGCCCTGCGGCACCCCCCAGGGCCCAGGCGGTCGCGGGGTCCATCCCGGCGGCGCTGTGGCTGGCACCGATGGCCACCGCCAGCACCAGGTGGGTGGCAAGCAGTGCGGCGACGACTGAGCTGAGCAGCGCACGCGGCGTGATGGCTCCGGCCCTCAGCTGCTCGAGGTGGCCGGCTTCCTCCGCGCCGCGCAGCAGCCGGACGGCGGCGAACATGCCCCACACCGCGGCGAGGATGCCGAACATCCCCCAGCGGGAGAGTACGCCGCCCTCGAGGGTGTTGAGACCGACCAGTCGGCCGAGCATGGCCTCGAAGGCGGGCACGCCCTCGAGGTCGGCGAACGCGTCGAGCTCGGCCTGGGTGGTGTAGCGGTCCTCGAAGGTCGCCACGACCCCGACGCTGATCCCGGTCAGCGCAA
>SKJO01000304.1 GCA_007121975.1 Nitriliruptoraceae bacterium
CGCAGCGCCCACCACAGCTCGAGCACCTGCTCGGAGGCCAGCCGGTAGTGCACATGGGTCCCGGAGCGGCGATCCACGACCAGACCGGCCCGCGCCAGGGTGCGCAGGTGGTGGGAGGTGTTGGCCAACGACTGGCCGAGCTCGTCGGCGACCTGCTCGACCGTGCGCTCACCCTGGGCGAGCAGCTCGACGATCTCGGCCCGCCGTCCCGAGGACAGCGCCCGTCCGATGGTCGCGAAGCCGTCGTACAGCGCATCCTTCGCGGCCCGCCGTCCCACCTGCTCGGTTCGCACCGTCGCCTCCCGGTGTCGGTTCTCGGGGCCCCCACCTTACCCCCCGCTACTCAAGTCGACGCTTGATCATTCCGCGAGGACCGTGCACCCTTCTGCTCAAACGATGACTTGATCAGAGAGGCTCCCGTGCCCCCCGAGCACGCCCCGGTCCGCCTCGGCCTGCGCGACAACCTGCCGCAGTTCGCCCTGCTCGTCGGGGTCAACGCCCTGGTCGGCGGCCTGGTCGGCCAGGAACGCACGGTTCTGCCGCTGCTGGCCGAGCAGGAGTTCGCCCTGCCCGGCTACACCGCGATGCTGACCTTCATCGTGGCGTTCGGGATCACCAAGGCGATCGTGAACTCCGTCGCCGGGGCGCTCGCCGACCGGTTCGGCCGTAAACCCGTGCTGCTGGCCGGGTGGCTGTTCGGCCTGCCGGTCCCGCTGCTGCTCATCTGGGCCCCCACCTGGGGGTGGGTGGTGGTCGCCAACGTGCTGCTCGGGGTCAACCAGGGGCTGGCCTGGTCGGTGACCGTGATCATGAAGATCGACCTCGTCGGCCCGCAGAAGCGTGGCACCGCCATGGGGTTCAACGAGGCCGCCGGCTACGGCGCCGTCGCGCTCGCGGCGTGGACCACCGGGCTGCTGGCGGAGTCCCTCGGGCTTCGGCCGGCCCCGTTCTTCCTCGGGCTGGCCTTCGCCGGGCTCGGCCTCGGACTGTCGGCGGTGTTCGTGCGCGAGACCGCCGGGCACGTCGCCCACGAGGTCGCCGCCCGGTCGCGCCCCGCACCCGGGGCGACCCACGACAGCACGGTCAGGCACGACGGGAACCTCACCGGGCGCCAGGTGTTCGCGCTGACGACCTGGCGCAACCGGTCGCTGTCCGCCGCGTCGCAGGCCGGGCTGGTCAACAACCTCAACGAAGGCATGGCCTGGGGCCTGTTCCCCGTCTACTTCGCGCTCGCGGGCCTGGACATCGGCACCGTCGGCCTGCTGGTCGCCATCGCCCCCGCCGTGTGGGGGGCGGGCCAGCTGCTGACGGGCGCGCTGTCCGACCGGATCGGCCGCAAGGGGCTGATCGCCGCCGGCCAGCTCACCGAGGCCGTCGGCCTGCTCGTCGTCGCCGTCGGTGACCGCTTCGGCGTCTGGGCGGTCGGCTCGGCGCTGTTCGGGGCGGGCACCGCCATGGCCTACCCCACCCTGATCGCCGTGATCGGCGACGTCGCGCACCCCTCCTGGCGGGGGACCGCCGTCGGGGTCTACCGACTGTGGCGCGACCTCGGCTTCGCCGTCGGTGCGGTGCTCGCCGGCACCCTGGCCGACCGCTACTCGCTGACCACCGCCATCCTGGTCGTCGCGGCGATCACCGCCACCTCCGGGCTGGACGTCGCGGTACGCATGCGCGAGACCCACCCACCCTCGGTACGCACCACCTCGGCTCGCGCACCTCGAGCACCAGACTGATCGTCTCGGGACGCGGCGGTGCCCCCAGCGCTGCGTGCTGGGGTCAGGCGCCCGGCCCGAGGACCTCGGCGAGGGTGGCGACGTCGTGGAGCACCCGCGCGGCGCTGACCACCGTCGGCACCGCGAGCAGGCCGCCGCTGCCCTCCCCCAGCCGCAGCCCGAGGTCGAGTACCGCCCGCAGGCCGAGGTGCTCGAGCGCCGCACCGGCGGCCGGCTCGGGCGAGCGGTGCCCGGCGAGCAGCACCCCGGTGAGGACCGGTGCGAGCCGCACGGCCACCACCGCGGCCGCCGCGGTGACGACCCCGTCGAGCAGCACGGGGATGCGCCGATCGGCGGCAACGAGCAGGACCCCGACCAGCGCCGCGTGCTCCGCACCGCCGATGGCCGCGAGCTGCGCGCGCGGGTCCCGCCCGTGCGCCCGTGCGGCAAGCTGCTCGACCACCAACCGCTTGCGGGCCAGGGTCACGTCGTCGATGCCGCTGCCACGGCCGGTCAGACGGCCCGGGTCCTGCCCCGTCAGCGCCGCGATCAACGCCGCGCTGGCGGTGGTGTTGCCGATCCCCACATCGCCGGTCACGAGCAGGTCCGCGCCCTCGTCCACCAGCGCCTCGGCCACGCGGGCACCGATCAGCACGGCGCGCACCACCTCGTCGGCGCGCAGCGCGTCACCCTCGGCGGCGTCGCGGGTCCCGTCGACCACCCGCGCAGACACCAGACGCGGGTGGGTCCCCACCGGCGTCGCCAGGCCGACGTCCAGCACGACCGTGCGGACGCCGGCGACCGCCGCCATCACCGAGGCTCCCGCGCGGCCCTCGGCCAGCAGCCGCGCCACGGAGGCGCTGATCGTCTGCGGCCAGGGGCTGACCTGCTGGGCGTGCACCCCGTGGTCACCTGCAGCGACGATGACCGCGGGCCGGACCGGGACGGGTGGTGGGCAGACCCCGGCGATCCCGGCCAGGCGCACGCTCAGCGCGCCGAGGTGGCCGAG
>SKJO01000502.1 GCA_007121975.1 Nitriliruptoraceae bacterium
GATTCTCGAGGACCTCATGACCCGCCTGCGATCGTCCCTGCCCACCTGGCCCGCGCTGCTCGCTGCTGCGCTGCTCGGGGTCGGCCTGATGGGTCCGGCGCTGGCAGCCCCGGCAGCCCCGGCAGCCGCGGGCAGCGGCCAGGCCAACACGGGCAGCGTCGCTGCGCAGGGGGTCGCCGCCGCGATCCTCGGCCCGGCCGACGCGGCGGGTGGCGCGGTCGAGCTTGCGGACACCCACGACACCCCGCCCGAGCCCACCGAGACGCCCACCGAGACGCCCACCGAACCCACCGACGACGCGCCGCCGATCCCGGACCGCACCGGCCTGACCCACGCCTGCCCGGAGGGCGAGTTCCCCCGCGAGCTGTTCGACGACGTCGAGGTGGAGCCCTTCGGTCCGGCGATCGACTGCCTGGCGTGGTACGAGATCACGCTCGGGGTCGCGCCGGGCGAGTTCCAGCCGGCCGGTCAGGTCACGCGCGGCCAGATGGCGCTGTTCCTCTCGCGGCTGATCGAGTACACGGTGACGCTGTCGGGCGAGCAACTGCCCGCCTGGGATGGCACCAGCCGCTTCGCGGACGTGCGCCCCACCACCTCGGCCGCCGAGGCCATCAACGTGCTGTCCTCGCCGGAGACCGAGGAGCTGCTCGGCATCCAGGTCGTGGCGGGCGGCGCGGACGGGCGCTACCGCCCCGAAGCGCCGGTCAGCCGCGAGCAGATGGGGACCTTCCTGGCCCGCACGCTGCGCGGGATCGCCCAGTTCTCGTTCGCGCAGATGGGGCTGGAGGGTGATCCGATCATCCGCGGCGAGTGCCCACCCTTCCCCGACGCCGAGGACATCAGCGCCGCCCACGCCGACAACGTCGATCTGGTCTGCGAGTTCGGGATCACCGCCGGACGCGCCGACGGCACCTACGGCCCCGACCTCGACGTCACCCGCGAGCAGATGGCGGCGTTCCTGATGCGTACGCAGGACGTGTTCGTCGACTTCGAGCTGTCGATGACGCCCACGGCGCGCACCGACCTGGACCTGTCCGACCCGGCGCCCGACCCGCAGCCCGACCCGCAGCCCGACCCGCAGCCCGATCCGGTGCTCGCCGCCTGCCAGGCCGAGGGACTACGCGTCGAGGTGCTGCGCATCGAGCCGACCAACGGGCTGTCGGTGGTCGACGTCGAGGTGGCGGGCCGCCTGACCGTCGTCGCCGACACGACCCCGGACATCGAGCCGCGGGTCTGGGTCGACCTGCTCGACGAGCAGGGACGGCCCTACGAGGGATTGCTCACCTCCGGCCGGCGGATCGCCACGCTCGGCGACGGCACGCCGCGCCTGACCCCCGGGTCGGTCATCGACTGGGAGATCGTGCCCTTCTCGGTGGCGCGCAACGAGCCCCCGCCGGCCGCCCTTCGGGTGGAGCTCACCGACGTGCTGCTCGAGAGGCAGTGCGACCTCGAGGTGCCCCTCGATCTCACGCCGTGAGCGATCCGCAGCTGTTCGGCCCGCCGCCGGCGCAGCCCCCGTCGCCCGTCAGCCCGTCGTCGGTCAGCTCGCCGTCCGTCAGCCCGTCGTCCTCGTCGACCGGCCCGGCCTCGGCCGGCACGCCGCTGCCCGCGTCGATGCCGCTGGCCGCCCGGCTGCGTCCGCGCACCCTCGACGAGTACGTCGGCCAGGGCCATGCGCTTGGTCCGGGCACGCCGCTACGTGCCATGCTCGACCGCGGCGAGGTGCGCTCGCTGGTGCTGTGGGGACCGCCGGGGGTGGGCAAGACCTCGCTGGCGGCGGTCATCGCCGGGCACGTCGAGGCGGCGTGGACCGAGCTGTCGGCGGTCACCGCCGGAGTCAAGGACGTGCGCCGGATCATCGAGGAGGGGCGCAGCCGCAGCGAGCTGCGCGGCCGGCGAACGGTGCTCTTCGTCGACGAGATCCATCGCTTCAACAAGGGCCAGCAGGACGCGCTGCTGCCCGGCGTGGAGGCCGGCTGGGTCACGCTGATCGGGGCGACCACCGAGAATCCCTACTTCGAGCTCAACGCGCCGCTGCTGTCGCGCTGCCAGCTGATCCGGCTCGAGCCGCTCGACGACGCCGACGTGCGCGCGCTGCTCGTCCGTGCCTGCGAGGATCCCGTCCGCGGCTTCGGGGGGCGACTGCACCTCGACGTCGAGGCAGTCGCGCACCTGGTGGCCATCGGCGACGGGGACGCCCGCGCCTCGCTCAGTGCGCTGGAGGTCGCCGCCACGGCGGCCGGGCTGACCCGCCCCGGTCCTGAGGGGCCCGGCGCCACCCTCGGCGCTGCCGACGTCGCGCAGGCGGTGCGCCGCTACCGCTACGACAAGCATGCCGATGGCCACTACGACCAGGTCAGCGCGTTCATCAAGTCGATGCGCGGGTCGGACCCCGATGCGGCCGTGTACTGGCTGCTGCGGATGCTCGAGTCGGGGGAGGACCCGCGCTTCCTGGCCCGGCGGATGGTGATCTTCGCCTCCGAGGACGTCGGGCTGGCCGACCGGCAGGCGCTCGGGCTCGCGGTGGCGGCGTTCGACGCGCTGGACAAGGTCGGGCTGCCCGAGGCCCGCTACGCGCTGACCCATGCGGCGATCGCGCTGGCGGTCGCGCCCAAGTCCAACGCGGTCGCCCGGGCGCTGGCCGACGGGCTGCGCACCGTGCGCTCGGCGGGCAACCTCGACGTCCCCGTGCATCTGCGCGACGGGCACTACGCCGGCGC
>SKJO01000002.1 GCA_007121975.1 Nitriliruptoraceae bacterium
GCGGAGGCTCGCGAGCTCGAGCGGGTCCGCGCCGCGTCGGAGGACTACCGCCAGGCCAACCGGGCGGCGATCCGGCTCTCCAGTGCGTTCGTGCCGCTGGTGCGCCTGGCGATCCTCGCCGGGTTCACCGCGATCCTGGTGCTCGGAGGGCTGCAGGCGATCGATGGCAGCATCGAGGTGGGTGCCTACAGCGTGATGGTGTTCATCGTGCAGCGGTTGCTGTGGCCGCTGACCCGGCTGGGGGAGACCTTCGACCTCTACCAGCGGGCGATGGCCTCCACCCGTCGGATCCTGGACCTGCTGGCCGAGCCGATCACGTTGGTCGACGGGACCGTGGCGCTACCTGCGCCGCGCGGCGAGGTCCGCTTCGAGCAGGTGCGGTTCCGCTACCGCACCGGTGACGACGTGCTGCGCGGCGTCGACCTGCACGTGCCGGCCGGCGAGACCCATGCGATCGTCGGATCGACCGGCGCGGGCAAGTCCACCGTGGTCAAGCTGCTGTTGCGCCTCGAGGACGTCACCGGTGGCCAGGTGATGGTCGACGGCCACGACGTGCGCGAGCTGCGGCTGGCCGACCTGCGCGCCGCCTGTGCGCTGGTCAGCCAGGACGTCTTCCTGTTCCACGGCACCGTGCGCGAGAACCTGGTCTACGGCCGGCCCGAGGCCACCGACGCCGAGGTGGCGACTGCCGCGCGGATCGCCGAAGCCCACGACTTCGTGACCGCACTGCCCGACGGTTACGACACCACCGTCGGTGAGCGCGGCCAGAAGCTGTCGGGCGGCCAGCGCCAGCGGCTGTCGATCGCCCGGGCGATCCTCGCCGACCCGGCCGTCCTGGTGCTCGACGAGGCCACCTCGGCGGTCGACAACGACACCGAGGCAGCGATCCAGCGGTCGTTGGCGCGAGTCACCCACACCCGCACCACGGTGGTGATCGCCCACCGGCTGTCCACCGTGCGCCACGCCGATCGGATCCACGTGCTCGAGGCCGGCGCGGTCGTGGAGGCGGGGACCCACGACGACCTGTTGGCCGCCGACGGACGCTACGCGGCGCTGTGGCAGGTGCAGACCGGCGAGGCGCAGGACCTCAGGCCGCCCCGAGCCGCCCGATGACGTCCTTGCGGTGCCGCCAGCGGCGCTTGGGACGGCCGGCCAGCGCCTGCTCGAGCTCCCCCAGTGCGTCGGTGGCGAACTCGAGCTGCTCATCGGTGTCGCGGTCGGCCACGGCCATCATCGCCGCCAGCGCCCGGCTGGTGGCCTGCGCGGGCAGGACCCGGCGCTTGAGCCGCTGGTGACCGAGCGGGCCCTCGAGCGGATCGCCAGCTCCGGTACCGAGGTGGTCGAGCAGCCGCTGGGCCTGCGCGCCGAGCTCCCGCCAGCGCTCGTCACGGGTCGCTGCGAGCCGTCGGGTCGCGTCCAGGGCCTGGACGAGTTGCAGGTCCACCGTGGTCGTCCTTTGCACCGGGCGCGGCCCCGGACGGGCGCGCGCCAGCCAGCCGTCGTGAGGCTACCGCGGTGCCCGGTTCGGGACGGTCACGGGTGGCGGACCCCGTCGCCGGCGAGCACCGCGCGGTAGCCCTCCCGGTAGGTCGGGTAGGTCAGCGTCAGGCCGGTGGCCACGAGCCGGTCGTTGCGGCAGCGCTTGTTGCCCCCGCGGGTGCGGCGGTCGGGGCCGGTGGGCGGCTCGGGCAGCCCGAGCTCCTCGGCGAGGAACCGCAGCACCTCGCCACGGTCGACCGGTGCATCATCGACGCCGAGGTAGCAGGGATGCGGCGCTTCGCGGCGGGTGGCCAGGTGCACCAGGGCGTCGGCCGCGTCATCGCGGTGAATCCGGTTGGCGTACACCGGAGGGTCGGGAGCCACCGCCCGGCCGGTGCGCACCTGATCGATGAGTCGGGTGCGCCCCGGGCCGTAGATGCCCGACAGGCGCACCGCGCTCGGCTCGGGCCCACGTTCGAGCACGGCCATCTCTGCCGCGAGCAGGATCTCACCGGTGACGGTGGCCGGACGCGCCGGGGTGTCCTCGTCGACCCACGAGCCGTCGGTGACCCCGTACACCGCCGTGGACGACACCAGCAGCAGCCGCCGCGGCCGAGCACGCACCCGGGCCAGGGCATCGAGCACGTGTCGGGGACCGGCCACGTAGGCCCCGAGGTAGGCCTGCTCGGTGCGCTGGTCGGCGGCGGCGGCGTAGATCACCACCTCGACGTCGTCGGGGAGTTCGTCGAGGTGGCCGGCCGCGAGGTCGCCCCGCACCCCGATCAGTGGTGCCGGCAGCCGCGTGGTGGTGCGGCGGATACCGACCACCGAGTGGCCGGCGGCGGCCAGCCGCAGGCCGGTCTCGGTCCCGAGGTCGCCGCAGCCGGCGATGAGTACGCGCATGTCGTCCTCCGGATCAGGCGACCGAGGCCGCGTCGGGGGCGAGGGTCGCGTCCGGTTCGTCGGGGGCGTAGGCCGTGACGATCGCGTCGCTGAAGCCGGGCCAGACCTCGGCGGCCCAGGGGCCGAACTCGCGGTCGGCGAGCTCCACGCAGGCAAGCTCCCGGGTCGGGTCGACCCACAGGAACGACCCGGAGCGCCCGAAATGGCCGAAGGTCTGCTCCGAGAGCCGCTCGCCGGTCCAGTGCGGGCGCTTGGTGCTTCTGAGCTCGAATCCAAGGCCCCAGTCGTTGGGGGAGTGGCGCCCGAAGCCGGGCAGCACGCCCTCGAGCCCCGGGTA
>SKJO01000004.1 GCA_007121975.1 Nitriliruptoraceae bacterium
CCACCGATCTGGTAGCGGTCGATCGAGACGTCGTTGAACTCGTAGTAGGGCCGCAGCGACTGCAGCTCCTGGTAGGTGGTCTCGAGCACCTCGGGGTCCCACAACCGCACGTTGCGCAGCGTGACCTCGTTGTCGATGACGTCGCCCTCGTCGAGGTCGTTGGCGATCGGGAAGGAGCTGACCGAGACGTCCTGCAGCCCGTAGGCGGTGCGGGTGGCCTCGATGTTGCGCTGGATGAACTCCTGCTCGCGGGCGAGCTCCTGCGGGTCGACGCGCAGCCGCTGGATCGCGGCGGGGTAGGCACCCTGCAGGATGATGGAGGCCACCACCAGCAACGCGATGGCCGCACCCGGCAGCAGGAAGCCGCGGCGGCGGATCCAGACCAGGACCAGCACGATCGCGATCGCGGTCACGCCCATCAGCAGGTAGAGGGCGGGCAGCTCGGCGTTCACGTCGGTGTAGGACGCGCCGGTGACGGTGCCGCGCGGGGAGTAGTTGAGGTCGTAGCGGTCCAGCCACAGCCCCCACCCGCGGACGCCGAGGATCAGCGCGAGCAGGACGGCGAGGTGGGCCTTGACCCCGGGCAGGATCTTCTCGCCCTCGGCCTCGGGCCGGATGCCGCCGAGCAGGTAGTGGGCGCCGGCGGCGAGCAGCGCGCTGAGGATCAGCGAGGTGAACAGCCAGGTCTGCACCAGCACGAAGAAGGGGTGGGAGAACAGGTAGTAGCCGACGTCCACCCCGAACTGCGGGTCGGCGATCCCGACCTCGGTGGCGTTGCGCCACAGCAGGTAGGGCTCCCACTGCGCACTGATCGCCAGCCCCGAGGTGAAGCCGAACAGCACCGCGATCGCGGCGATCAGCCACGGCAGGTACGGATCGGCCATCTCCCGGTAGCGCTGGATCTGCGCCTGCTGGGGCGTGGACGGCACGTAGAAGGGCCGCAGACGACGTGCGATCTGCAGGTTGACCGCGATCAGCGCGGCCAGGACGAGGCCGAACACGAGCCCGAGCAGGATGCGGGTGGTGAGCACGGTGGTGAAGACCGTGCGGAAGCCTCGCTCATCGAACCACCACAGATCGGTGAAGAGCACGGCGACACGGTTGGCGCTGAACAGCACCAGCACCACGGCGAGGATCACCACGGTGCCCAGACGACGGCGGACGAGATCGCCCACAGCGGGCCTTCCAGGAGGAGGGTTGTTGGTGATGGTTCGCGGCGGCAGCCCGGGAGGGTTCCCCGAACCGCGGACAGCGCGCACGGTCCGCGCCGGATGACGCCTGCCGGGTGCCGGACGCCGCACGCGCGCGGTCATGGGGCGCGCCACCCGGACCGGTCAGGCTACCCGGCGTGTCCGCCGGCCGCGTCCACGACCCCACCTCCGGCTCGCAGCGTGAACGCATCGGGGGGCTGCCCGCCCCGGGCGATGGTGCCGAGCGCGGCCACGGCTGCGTTGAGGTCATCGACCGGAACCACCAGGATCTCGTGCTCGACCGGGGCGCGCCGGGCCTGATCGAGGTTGTCCCGGGGCACGAGGAACACGTCGACCGGAGGGTCGGACGCAGGTCGGGAGGTGGCAGCCACCAGCTTCTGCCGCACCCCGCCGACCGCACCGACCTGACCGTCGAAGTCGACGGTGCCGGTGCCGGCGATCACGCGCCCGCCGGTCACGTCCACCTCGTCGAGCAGCTCGACGATCGTCAGCGCGAACATCAGCCCGGCCGAGGGACCCCCGATGCGACCCGCGTCGATCTCGACCTCGACCGGGACATCGAGCTCGGTGACCAACAGCACCCCGACGTACGCCTGACCGGGCCGGTCGGGGGACTCTCCCAACTCGACCTCGACGTGCTGCAGGCGGCCGTCGCGCAGCAGCTCGAAGGCCACGGTCTGGCCGGGCTGCCCGTCCTGGACGGCCGCAGCGGCCCCGGCGCTGTCGGTGATCGGCTGACCGTCTGCGCCCACCAGCACGTCGTCGACCTCGAGCCGGTCGGTGACCGCATCCGCGGTGACCGCCGCGATGCGGGCGCCTTCGCCGGTGAGCTCGACCCCGAGGTGGGCCAGGGCGGCCACGGTGGCATTGAGCTGGCTGTCGGCCATCAGCGCCGCGTTCTGCTCAGCGACCTCGTCGGGCTCGAGGCCCGGCGGGAAGACCTGCTCGCGGGCCACGACGTCCACCGCGGCCGACGCCCGTGCACGCAGCCATTCGACCGGTCCGAGCCCGTCGTCGACCGCCACCGTGGTGAGCAGCAGTTGCCCGGTGGGCGCCTCGCCTGCGGCGTCGACCACCTCGACCAGGGTCGCGGTGTCCTCGATCGGCCCCGGCCGCATCGCGACCTCGCACGCCGGCTGCGTGGCCAGGACCTCACAGGGGATGTCCCCTCGAGCCAGAACAGCCGCCACCACGAGCACCAGCAGCACCGCTGCGGGCGCGACGAGCAGCCGTCGCATACCGGGCTCCTCGACGCCGCGCGACACCGGGCCAGGCTACCGGCCGGCGCCACCCTGCGCGCTCACCGGGGCGCGCTCAGCCGTTGCGGTAGAGGAACGAGGGCCGCTTGCTCTCGGACGGGGGCGGCTCGGGGGCATCCGACGCCTCCGAGCGCTCACCCTCGGCGGCCTCGGGGTGCATCCGCACCTGCGGCGGCGGCGACAGGGGCATCGCCCCCGGGGGTGGCTCGGCCGGGGGGGCGTCCGCGGCAGGCGGCTGGGCCGGGG
>SKJO01000188.1 GCA_007121975.1 Nitriliruptoraceae bacterium
CCTCGTCGATGATCTGCTCGTCGACCTCGGCGCGGCTGATCTCCTGCGCCTCCTCGATGAACTCGGTGACCGTGAGGTACTCGCGCTCCGGGGTGATCTCCACGACCCCGAACGACCGGGCGCACGGGATGCCCGCCTGCCGCATGACCAGCAGCAGGTAGTCCTCGCGCTCGACCAACCGGCGTACCGAGGGGTGGCGCAGCTCGTCCTCGAGCGAGCCGTAGAGAATCGTGCGCGCTGCCTTGTACCAGCGGTCGGCGCGCAGGTGCGAGGTGCTGTAGAGCTTGGCGAACAGCAACCGCTCGCCGCCGGACTCGCCCTCCACGGTGAGTCGAAGAGGAGTGGATCCCCCGGAGGCCTCGAGCCCGAACGGTTCGATCGCGACCACCTCGAACCCGAGCTGGTCGCTGACGGCGCGTCGGATCGCCTCGCTGCGGCGCGCGTCGATGTCGAGGTGGGCGCCGCGACCTCCCCGGCGGTACCGGACCGGGAACACCTGCGAGGGCACGAGCGTGCGGAAGGCGACCAGGGGCACGGCCGCCCCGAGCAGGGCCGCGACCACCCCGTCGGTGAGATGGTCGACGCCGAGGTAGAGGCGGGCGAGGACCACCGCGGCCACCAGCGGCGTGGCGACGAGCGTGACGACCCGCCGCCACCGGCCACGGGGAAGCAGGGCCAGGCCGGCGATCGTGAGGGTCACGGTGAGGCTGGCGACCGGCGATGACGGGTGGGCGTAGCCCTCCCAGTCGGCCAGGATCGGGACGAGCGGGCGGGGCCGGCCGATCGCGATCGTCATGGCCTCGACCACGGTCTCGAGCACGAACAGGGCCAGCAGTGCGACCAGCAGATGGCGCCAACGACGGAAGACCAGCAGCACCAGCAGGGTCCCCAACCGCAGCGGCCGCCAGAACCACGGACTCGACAGCCACGCAACCGCCGTGGCCAGCTCGGTCCAGACCTCCCGGCGGCGGGCCACGACCCGGGCCAGCACCTGGTCATCGCGGGCCTGCCACCAGTCCACCGCGCCCGGGACCAGGAACAGGCTGGCCCACAGTCCGGCGATCGCGACCGCGACGAGCACCGCAGCCCGCCCGGACAGGCGCAGGTCCCGCGGCAGGGGCGCCCGCTCCCCCGAAGGTCGGCGCCTCCGGCCGGAGTAGCGCAACCCACCGAGCCGTGCCTGCCGTCGGCGCCCAACGTCGTCGAGGCTGGCCGGAACGAGTTCCGCCAGTGCCCAGGACCCGCCGGACGCCGCCCCGCCGTCGAGCGCGAGCAGCTCCAGTGCCCGCAGGTTCGGCCCCGGATCGCGGCCGAGCGCAGCCGCGGCCTCCGGGGAGAGCACCAGGCTGCCCTCGGGGGCAGCACGCAGCAGGCCCAGCGCATCCGCGATGGCGGCGTCGATCGGCTCCTGCCCACGGGGCAGGTTGGGACGGTGGCACAACACGAACCGGGCACCGTCGAGATCCTCGTCGCGCAGTTCCCGCAGCACGGCCGCGGCGGCGGCCACGGCACCGTCGACGGTCACGAAGCCGGCTGCGATCGTGGTGCGATCGGCCACGTGCGCTGCGGCCGGGGGTGCTACACCCGGGGCGACCGGTACCTGCACCAGCCGCCCACCGTGGACCGGCACCAGGGCAGCCAGGATCGCCCGGAGCGACGCTCCGGCCGGCGTGGCCGCCTCGGCCACCAGCACCGTCAACTCGCGCGTGGTCGTCCCCCCGCACCAGGCCATGCGCCGGCCCAGGTGCCATACTGCCCGGTGGACGAGGAACACGCGAGCCGGGGGGACGTGCGGATGGGAACCAGCGACCCGCCACGGCGCGTGAAGGTGTGGCGCATCGTGGGGTCGCTGGCCGTTGCCGCGGTGCTGCTGGTCGGCATCCTGCCCCAGCTCGCCGACCTCGGCGAGGTGTGGGCGACGATCCGTGGGCTGGCCCCGGGGTGGGTGGCGGCGCTGCTGCTCGCCTCGGCCTGGAACATCGCCACCTACCAGTTCGTGATGATGTCCGCGCTGCCGGGACTGTCGATGGGCCGGGCGTTCGTCGCCGGGCAGCTGTCGACCGCGCTGGCCAACACCGTGCCGGCCGGGGCGGTCGTCGGGGTCGGCGTGACCTACACGGTGCTGCGCTCCTTCGGCCACGGCACCCGCGCGATCGCGATCGCCGCGGCGGTCACGGGGGTGTTCAACACGTTCGTCAAGCTCGGGCTGCCGATCGTCGCGCTGGCCTGGCTCGCCCTCGGGGGCGAGGCCAGCACGGCGCTGGCGGCCACGGCGGTGACGGGCTTGGCGGTACTCGTGGCTGCGCTGGTCGTGGGCGGGCTGAGCCTGTCCCGCGCGTCGATCGCCCGCGGCACCGGCGAGTGGACGGGTGCGGTGGTCAGCCGCGTGCGCCGGCTGTTCAAGCGCGGGCCGGTGAGCGACTGGGGCGAGCGGTTCGCCGACTTCCAGTCGCGCAGCGCCGAGGTGCTGCGCGACCGCTGGGCCCTGGTGACGGGGTCCACGCTGATCAGCCACCTGTCGCTGTACGTGGTGCTGCTGGTCGCACTGCGGGCGGTGGGTATCGACCCCGGGGAGGTCAGCGCCGCGCAGGCGATGGGGGCGTTCGCGTTCGTGCGGCTGGCGACCGCCCTGCCGATCACCCCCGGTGGGCTCGGGGTGGTGGAGCTGGGGATGTCGGCCGCCCTGACCGTTGCCGGCGGGCCCGAGGCTCAGGTCGTCGCGGCCGTGCTGATCTACCGCACGCTGACCTACGCCCTGCAGGTCCCGCTCGGCGCCCTGTCGTGGGTGGTGTGGCGCCGCCACGCCCGCCGCCGGCCGGTGCAGGCTCAGGGAGGGCAGGCTCAGGGAGGGCCGGCTCAGGGAGGGCCGGCTCAGGGGTAGGGGTACGGGTTGGGCACGCACCCGTAGGTCGACTTCGACAGCTGCATCATGACCGGGGCGATCCGCCCCGGGCCGGGGCAGGCACGGTGCCCGAAGCCGAGTCCGTGGCCGACCTCGTGGTTGACGAGGTAGCCGCGGTACAGGGTCAGGTCGGGCACGTGGGGCACCGAGTGGAACCACCGGTCGGCGTTGAGCACCGCGAAGCGCCCGTTCCAGCACGAGTAGTAGCCGCCGGTGCGCAACCCGACCTGTCCGCACAGCCGGTCGACCGTGCGAGGCGTAGCCAGCAGCACCCGGATCCGGGCCTGCGAGGCGTCCTGCACCCGCTGCATGCGCACCGTGCCGCGCGCGGTCCAGCCGTGTCGGGGATCACCGAGGTGCTCGTCGACGAAGTCGGCGAACTCGCCGAGATCCTGGCGGCTGCGCAGCCCATCGGTGATCTCGACGGTGTAGCGCACCAGCCGACCGCCGGTGCCGAAGACCATGCTCTCGCCCGGCGCCCGGTACCACCCCGCGCCCACCCGGATCGGCGGCGGGGGCGGTGGGGGCGCCTCGATGAGCGCGACCTCGCGCTCGAGCAGCACGAGCTCGGCAGCCGAGGTGCCGAGCACCGGCTCGCCCGGAGCCGAGGCGCCGACGTCGATCCCGGCTCCGAGCCGCCACGAGGGCACCCGAGCCGGATCGACGTCGAGCGCCACGGCGGAGGTCGTGGTGATCGTGGCCAGCTCCTGATCGAACCAGCGCAGACCGAGCGTCGCCGCCGCGCCCAGCCGGGCCTGCGACGCAGCTGCGGGAGCGGTCGCCGGATCCTCGATCACGCCGAGGTCGAAGCCGCCGACCTCGGGCTGGTCCTCGACGCGGCCCCACAGGGTCCAGCCACCCGCGATGGTGTGCCGCAGCTGCATGCTGGTCTCGGCCGCGTGCGTGACATCGACCATGGTGCCGGCGACCACCTGCCCGTCACCGCCCAGGGCCAGCGTGAACGTGGGCACGACCACCGCGGGCACGCCACCCGGGCGGAGCACCAGCGGGGCGAGCTCGGCGGCGTAGACCACGGTGGCGTCGGGCAGCTCGCGGGCTGCGGCCGACGACCGGGAATCGACCTCGAGGTGCAGCCGGGTCGACTGGGTGCCCTCGAGCTGCGCGCTGACGGCGGCGACATCGGCCGCCGGCCCGGCATCGGTCGCCGCCGTCGGGGTCTGCGGATCCGTCGGGGTCTGCGGATCCGTCGGGGTCTGCGGGTCCGTGGGGGTCTGCGGGTCCGTGGGGGCGACCGGGTGGCGGGGGGCGAGCGCCACCTCGACGACCGTGGTCAGGTCGAGCTCGACGTGTCCCGACACCCGCACGCCGTCGGCGAGCTCGACACCCGGGTCGAGCTCGAGGCGGAGCCCACCAGCGGCCGAGGTCGTGACCTCGATGCCCTCGGCGACGACCTGCTCGGCGACGAGAAGAGCGGGGGTGAGCGGCCGCTCGATGCGGTCACGGCCGGCGTGCACCGCGTCGGTCACAGCGGCCGGTTCGGTGCGCACCCGCCAGCCGTCGATCGCGGTGATGCGGCGCAGCAGGCCGGCGGGTGCCAGCGCGAAGGGCTCGGCGACGATCACGTCACCGACCGCGAGCGTGCTGGGCACGTCGAGGAACTCGAGGGTGCCGTCGGCGTGCACGGCGGTCACCAGCCGGCGCTGCGCGTCGGTCAGCACCCGGGTGGTGGCGGGCACGAGCGGTGCACGGGGCGCGGAGGGGGCCTGCAACCGGCCGGTATCGGCGACCAGCTCGCCGGTGCGCAGCAGGAAGCTGGCCAGCTGCGCACGGGTGACGCCGGCGGCGGGCTCGTAGGCGCTGGCGCCGGTCCCCTGGACCACGCCGACGGCGGTGAGCCGGGCGATGGCGTCGCGGTGGACGTTGGCCTCGGGCACGTCGGTGAAGCGCAGGTCGGGCGGCTGGTCGTCGCCGGCCGGCGCCGGCAACGGTGAGGTGCCGTCGTCGAGGTGCTCGGCGAGCCGGACCAGCAGGCTGGCCAGCTGGTCACGACGCACCGGACGTCCCGGGTCGAACCGGTCGGGGGAGATGCCCTGCACGATGCCGATCGCGGCCAGCGCCTCGGCACTCGGCGCATGCACGGAGTCCTCGAGGTCGGAGAACGATCCGACCTCGGGCACGTCGAGCACCTCGCCACTGGCACGCAGCAGCCGGGCGAGGAACGTGGCGAGCTGGCCGCGGGTCACCTCGGCCGCGGGCTGGTAGGCCTCGGGGGTGGCGCCGGCGGTGACGCCGAGGTCGACCAGGCAGGCGATCGCCCGACCGTGGGCCGAGGCGGGGTCGACGTCGATGAACGGCGGGCGGGGCAGCGGCTCGGGGCAGACCCGGTCGAGCGCCGACACTGACAGGGGGTCGCCGTGCGCATCCCCGCCCGGAGGCTGGTCGGCGGCGGCCGGTGGCCGCACGGAGGAGACGCCGAGCAGGACGGCGAGCACCACGGCCAGCGCGGTGAGCGCCGGGCGGGAGACGGTCATCGGCGGTCCTTGTCCTCGGCAGAGCAGGCCGAGCCGGCCACGGACCCGAGGCTACTGGCAGCTGATGGTCGCCTGGCGGTGCGGCACGGTTGCGGACCGGGCCCCGACATGGTGACGTGACAGCAGCCGGCGCACCCGAACCCGGCACGAGGAGACGATGATGATCAAGGGACTGGCAACCGGCCTGCTGGTGGGGATCGTGCTCGCACTGGGCGGGGTGGCGCTCGCCGGTGAGCTGTTCAGCGACGTGTCGGTCGGTGACACCCACGAACCCGGCATCACCTGGGCGTTCGAGAACGGCCTGATCGCCGGCTTCGCCGACGGCACGTTCCGGCCGGGCGATCCGGTCACCCGCGGGCAGCTGGCCACGATCCTCGAGCGGCAGCGTGCGGCCCGGCACTCGACCGTGCTGCTGACCCCGATCTGCGGCGAGACGACGATGCTGGTGACCACCGTGCCGATCGGCGGGACCGGCGCCGCCGACGTCGAGTACTCGGTGGACGGCGGCGACCGCATCCTGATCCCGGGGGGGATCCCCGAGGAGGAGGGCGCGGTCGCGTTCGACCCGGGCACGCCGGGGATGATCTCGCTGTTCATCGACAGCCAGGCCTGGGCGCACGCCCCCACCGCGGAGACCTGCACCCCGCCGTCCTGAATCGGCCGCTCCCGAGCCGGGGCGCTCAGGCCCCGGCCGGGTCGGGCTCGACGACCAGCGGGAGCCCGAGGGTGAACCGGGCGCCGCCACCATCGGGCCGGTCGTAGCCGACGTCGCCGCCGTGATGCTCGACCACGGCACGCACGATGCTCAGGCCGAGCCCGGTTCCCCCGACCCGGCGGCGGTCGGAGGAGTCGGCCTGCGCGAAGCGCTCGAACAGCCGCGGCTCGAACCACTCGGGGACGCCGGGTCCGTGGTCACGGACGCTGAGCTGCGCCCAGCGGCCCACCACCTCGACGTCGACCTCGACGACCGTCCCGGCCGGCGCGAAGCTCAGGGCGTTGGTCAGCAGGTTGCCGACCGCCTGCAGCAGGCGGCGCTCGTCGCACCACACGATGGCCGGCTGCGCACCGCGGCGCACGACCCGCAGCTCGACGCCGGCCTGCTCGGCAGCTGCCGCGGCCGCGGCCACCGAGGCCTGGGCGACGACACCGAGGTCGTGCGGCTGGAGCTCGAGGCCGGCCGGTATCGTGTCGTAGCGCGACAGGTCCAGGATGTCGTCGATCAAGCGCTCGAGCCGCACCCCGTTGCGCTGGGCCATGTCGAGCAGCTGGTGGCGGCCCTCGGCGTCGAGTTCGGTGCGTTCGGCCAGCAGCGCCAACGCCCCCAGGATCGAGGTCAGTGGGGTGCGCAGCTCGTGGCTGACGGTGGCGACGAACTCGGCCTTGAGCTGCTCGAGCCGGCGCCGCTCGGTGACGTCGTGGATCAGGCTCCACACCGCCTGGCGACCCTCGTCGGTCGGCAGGCGGATCCCGCTGGCCTCCAGCGTCACGCGCTGCCCGTCGGGCCGGACGAACCCGACCTCGATCGGACCGTAGGAGCCGGAGGCCTCAGCGTCGCTGGAGGCCGCGAGGTCCGCGCTGGGCGCCAGCTCCAGCAGCTCGGTGTAGGGTCGGCCCCGCATCGCCTCGACCGGCAGCCCGGCGATCGCCGACGCGGCCCGGTTGGCGTCGATGAGCGCGCCGGACTCCCAGTCGTGGACCACGATGCCAAGCGGCGCGTGCTCGACGAAGGCCCGCAGCCGGGCCTCGCTGCGGCGCAGCTGCTGCTCCTTGGCCTTGAGCGCGGTCAGATCCGAGATCATCGCCGTGATCGCCACGATCCCGCCCTCGGCATCATGCCGCGGCCGGGCCGAGATGTTGACCCACAGCGGCGCACCGGTCCGGGTCCGCAGACAGATCTCGTAGGTGTCGGCCACGCCGGTGCGGCGCTCGCGCAGCTTCTGCCGGCCGTGCTCGACCCAGGCCGGGTCGACGTGGTCGAGGATCGGGGTGCCCAGCAGCTCGTCGACCGTGGTCTCGAGCAGCTGCGCCATGCGCTCGTTGACGTAGGTGGTGATGCCGTCGGGGGTGACCTCCCACACCCCGTCCTGCCCGAGCTCGACCATCTCGCGGAAGCGCGCGAGGCGCAGATGCTCCTCGCGGGCCTCGGTGACGTCCTCGAAGGTGCCGTAGGCGGCGACGATGCGCCCGTGGCGGATCTCGGCCTGCGCGCGGGCGCGTACCCATCGGCGGCGGCCGTCCCGCCCCACGAACGGGGTGGTCAGGTCGTAGGGCTCACCGTAGGCCATGAGCCGCTCGAGGGCCGGCTCGAGCACCGCGAGCGCCTCGGGCGGGTAGCAGGTCAGCGCATCGGCGACGGTCGGGGTGTAGGTGTCGGGGTCGGTGCCGTAGATCTCGTGGGTGACCCGCGACCAGCGCACCAACGACGTGTCGAGGTCGATCTCGAAGCTGCCGACCTGGGTGGCGTCCTCGACCAGCCGCAGGAGCCGCTCGGTGCTGCGGGCTTCGGTGACATCCCGTCCGACGCCGTGGAAGCAGCCGTCGACAGCGGACCTCGCGCCGTTGAACTGGATCGCCCGGTGGCTGCCCGTGCGGGTGCGCAGCCGCAGGTCCACGCCGGTCACCACCTCGCCGTCCCGCAGCCGGTCCAGCGCGTCGCGGGCACGCTCGGCATCCTCGGGGTGGATCAGCGCCAACGCCGAGGTTCCGAGCAGCTCGTCGACCGACCAGCCGAGGCAGGTCTGCCACGCCGGGTTGAGCCGCAGGAAGCGCCCGTCGGGTTCCATCACCGCGAGCAGATCGGACGCCAGCTCGAACAGCGCGTCGTGCGGCGAGTCCATGGGGGCTCCGGAACCGAGGGCTAGGTCCCCTGGTGGTCGAGCACGAACCAGTGCAGATCGTCGGCGTCATCGGGGCCGGCAGCCAACCGGTCGGCGGCCCGTCCACAGGCGGCCCGCCGGTGGATGCTGCGACGGGCCTCCTCGAGCTGGTCACTGAGCCGCAGTGGCGCCGGCGGAGACGGATGGCGCCGCCACCGGGGCTGACCGTCAGCGTAGGTGAGATCCGCGAGCGAACGCACCGGCGTTCGGCCCCGCTCCCGGTGGGTCCAGTGGCCGGTCGTGGGGTCGAAGTCGTAGTCGGGTAGCAGCCGCCAGCCGTGCTCGGCGACGAGCCGCACCCCGTCGATGAGGAAATCGAGCTCGTCCTCGTCGAGCAGGTAGTGCAGGTTGAGCCGGACCCAGCCGGGCTTGATGCCCTCCTGACCGGCGAGGATCGCCTCCTCGAAGCGGCGGGAGCGGTCCGCGTCGATGTGCAGCAGCCGGTGGCCGTAGGGGCCCGCGCACGAGCATCCGGCACGGGTCTGGATGCCCAGCAGGTCGTTGAGCAGCGCCGCGACGAAGCCGTGGTGCAGCGGCCGGCCATCGGGAGCGTGCAGCACCAGCGCCACGATCGCGAGCCGGTCCACCTCGGTGTTGCCGAGGATCTCGATCGCCGGCACCCGGCGCCAGGCGGTCAGTGCCCGCTGCACGAAGTCGTGCTCGCGCGCTTCGATGGTGTCGGTCCCGATCGCGGCCTTCAACCCGAAGGCGAGCCCGGCACGGATCGCGCCGACGATGTCGGGCGTGCCGCCCTCCTCGCGGACCTCGGGGTCGTCGTAGAAGCGGTGCCGCTCGGCGTTGACGAACGACACGGTGCCGCCACCGGGCACGGTCGGGGTGGGGTTGGTGAGCAGCTCGCGGCGCACCACCAGCACGCCGGGACTGCCCGGGCCGCCCAGCAGCTTGTGGGGCGAGAGGCTGACGGCGTCGAGGTGGGTGCCGGCCGGATCCTCGGCGCGGCCGACGTCCAGGTCGCGGTAGGGCGCGGCCGCGGCGCCGTCCCAGAACGCCAGGGCGCCGTGCTCGTGCAGCAGCCGGCTGACCGCCTCGAGGTCGGTGAGGATCCCGGTGACGTTGGAGGCGGCCGAGAAGCTGCCGATGCGCAGCGGCCGCTCGGCGGTCCGGCGCAGCTGTGCGGCCAGCTCGTCGAGGTCGATGTGGCCGCGGGCGTCCTCACCGATCTCGATGACCTCGGCCAGCGACTCGCGCCAGGCCAGCTCGTTGGAGTGGTGCTCGTAGGGCCCGACGAACACCACCGGCCGCTGCTCGGGAGCGAGCGGTGGCTGACGCCCGGCAGCGTTGGCAGGCACGCGCAACCCCAGGATCGACACCAGCCGGTCGATCGCGCCGGTCGCACCGGTGCCGCAGAAGATCACCGCATGCTCGTCGCCGGCACCGAGCGCCGCGCCGATCATCCGACGCGCCTGCTCGCGGAAAGCCATCGTCTGCGCGCCGGTGATCGAGGACTCGGTGTGCACGTTGGCGTACCACGGCAGAACCTCGGCACGCAGGTAGTCCTCGATGAAGCTCAGCGACCGGCCCGAGGCGGTGTGGTCGGCGTACACGACCCGCTTGGGCCCGTAGGGTCCGTCGAAGACGGCGTCACGGCCGATCACACTGCGGCGCACCATGGCGAGCAGGCGCTCGGGATCGTCGCTGCGGGTCAGCGGCGGGATGCTCAGCGGTTGACGGGTCATGCTCCCACCTCCCCCAACGGGGCGACGTTGGTGCCCAGCAGCTCCGGGCTGGCCAGCAGCGCGTCGGTCACCATCTGCTCGGCGGCGTCGATCTGGGCGGTGGCGGCTGCGTGGGTGCGCTGCGCGTCGCCGGCCAGCAGCGCTTCGAGCAGCTCGTGGTGCTCGTGGTACATCTCGTCGTTGCGGTCACGCAACTGCAGGCCGAGCTGGAACATCCGCTCGAGGTCGACCAGCAGCCCCTCGACCAACCGGGCCAGCCGGCGGTTGCCGGTGAGCTCGACCACGGCGACGTGGAAGCGGGTGTTGGCGGCGAGGAAGGCCTCGGCGCCGTCGCGGTCGCCCGGCGCGAAGTGCGCCTGCCGGCAGGCGGCCTCGAGCGGAACGAGCCGCGCGACGTCGCGGGCGCCGGCGGCCTCGGCCATGGCGGCC
>SKJO01000259.1 GCA_007121975.1 Nitriliruptoraceae bacterium
AGGTGCGCGGCGCGCGACCACCAGCGTTCGGACAGGGCACCCCCGGGGGCGCCCCGGGGAGCCCCGCGGCGGTTGGAGCGCCGGTGTGGCCGCCACCTCGATGGTGTTGGCGGTTACCTCGATGGTGTCGGCGGCTGCGGCGCGGGTGTGGCTGCGGGCGTGGTGGTGTCGCCGCCTACAGCCCGCGCTCGGCTGCCACCTCGCCGCTGTCCACGGCGTCGACGAGGCGTTGGTGATCGCGCTCGGTCTGGTCGGCGTAGGCCCGGGCGAAGCGGGCGAGCGCTTCGCCCACCTTGTCCGACCTGCCGAGGTAGCCGGCGATCATCGACGCGCCGCTGGTGCGGGCGTGGCCCTTCGCCAGGAGGTAGCCGCAGATGCCGGCGTAGTCGCCCAGGGAGTCCCCGTCGATCGAGTCCAGCGGCACCGTCCCCTTCATGTTGCGGAACTGCCGGACGTAGTACTGCCGCTCACCGACGCTGGTCCAGCCGAGCAGCGGGTCGCTGACGGTCTGCAGCGCCTGCTGGTACTCCACGACGCGCTGACCCTGGTGGTCGTGCACGGCCGAGTCACCGTGCACGAACCGGGCGATCACGGAGCGCCGTGCCTGCTTGAGCTGGAGGAACACCACGTCCTCGGGGTCGCTGCCCTCGAGCAGGGCGATGTAGGCGCGCAACCCGACGCTGCCGACACCGACGACCTTGTGCACGATGTCCACCAGCGTGTAGCCGCCGAGCACCCGCCGCCAGTGGGGTGAGAGGGTCTCGAGGTAGTCGTCGAGGGCCTGGGCGAGCTGCTCGTACTCGTCATCATCGACCCGGGTGATCAGGGGCGGTTCCTCGATGATGCGCCGGCCGTCCTCGGTCTCCTCGGTGAACCGCGGCAGCGCCCGGTCGCTGGTGCGGCCCTGCGCCTTCTTCGCGGACTTGTCGATCTGCTTGCGCAGGGACTTCTGCGAGGCGGTCTCGCGGAGCCGCTCGACGTCGAACCGGTCGAAGGAGCGGGCCATCAGGGGCTCGTCGTAGAGCTCAAGGATGTGGTCGCGGTAGGTGGCGACGCAGGCGACCACGGCCTCCTCGCACTGGTCCTCGGTGGCGCCGTTCTGGCGGCCCAGCACCCACGCGCTGGCGACCAGGCGGCGCAGGTCCCACTCCCAGCCGCCGGGGTGCGACTCGTCGAAATCGTTGAGGTCGAGGACCAGCTGGCGTTCCGGGGAGGCGTACAGCCCGAAGTTGCCGATGTGGGCGTCGCCGCAGATCACCGGGGTGATGCCCGTGGAGGGCAGGCGGGCCACGTCGGCGCCCATCACCGTGGCGGAGCCGCGCAGGAAGCCGTAGGGCGAGGCGATCATGCGCCCGACCCGCACGGGCACGAGCCACTCGATCCGGCCCTTGTGGTTGTCGTGCAGCTGCTCGACGGGGTCGCGGCGGGTGCTCGGTGGGTCCCAGTCGGCCAGGCTGGACCGGGGGATCTGCTGGCGCAGGCTCTTGCCGAGGGCGAACCGCTGGGCCCGGGGGATCGGGCGGCTGCGCAGCGAGGTGTAGGGCTGGCTGTCGGCGGCCGCGAGCACGACGTGGCCGTTGGTGCCGTTGGTGCCGTTGGTGCCGTTGGTGCCGTTGGGGCGGCCGCGGTCGTCAGGGCTGTCGTGGGGCTCGGTTGCGCTCATCGGTCGTGCCTCGTTGCCGGGTGGGACGTGGCCTGCGGTCCTGGGTGCGCTCCGGGGTGGGCGGATCGACCGCTGCGATCGACCGCTCCGGCCGACCGGAGTGGCCGTGCCAGCTGCGCCGCGCGACCCTACCGGCCACCGGGGCGGATCCGGCGGCGCTGTTGCACGCCGCGACGCGCGGCCGCCGCGGCGTTGTGTGCAGTGATGTGACCGGTTCGGGGTCGGTTCGCTTCATGCCTCCGCGGTGGGGGGGCGGGGTGCCGTGGCATCTGCGGATCTGCCAGCACGCCGGCCGCCGGTCACCGTTACTGTGCCCGGCGTGCGCACCGTGCTGCTGTTGTCGGTCGCCGCCCTGGTGTGGAGCGGCGTGAGCAACCTGCTGCTGGGCGACGACGGCTACCTCGTCCGCAACCTCGTGCTCACCGCGCTGCTGCTGACCGGGGCGTACCGCGCCGGGTGGTCGCCGACGCAGCTCGGGCTCGGCCGTGACCAGGTGCCGCGGGGCGTCGGGGTCGGTCTGGCGGCGGCGGGTGTGGTCGGAGCGGCGGTCCTGCTCGGGGTGCTGCTCGCCGAGCAGGTCCCGCTGCTCGCGGGTCTGCTGGCCGACGAGCGCGCGGCCGAGGCCAGCGCCAACCTGCTCTACGAGACCACCCTGCGCATCCCGTTGGGCACGGCGTTGTTCGAGGAGGTGCTGTTCCGTGGGGTGCTGCTCACGGCCTGGACCCGCGCGGCGGGGGCGCGCGCGGCAGGGGCGCGCACGGCAGGGGCACGCACGGCCCTCGTCGGTTCCAGCGTGGTCTTCGGGTTGTGGCACGTGGCGCCGACGATGGTCGCGCTGGAGCTGAACGGGATCGCGCCGACCTCGGTGACGGGCATCCTCGGCATCGTCGCCGGGGTGGTGGTCACCACGATCGCAGGGCTGCTGTTCGCGTGGTTGCGTCGCGCCAGCGGCTCCCTCATCGCGCCGATCCTCGCGCACATCGCGACCAACACCTTCGGGCTGCTCGCGGCGGTGGCGACCACCGCAGGGTGAGG
>SKJO01000109.1 GCA_007121975.1 Nitriliruptoraceae bacterium
AAGCAGGCCAAGCAGGGCGTGCGTGAAGCCGGCGGCTTCCCGATCGAGTTCGGCACCATCGCGGTGTCCGACGGCATCTCCATGGGGCACGAGGGCATGCGGGCCTCACTGGTCTCGCGCGAGGTCATCGCCGACTCGGTCGAGACCGTCGTGCACGCCGAGCGGCTCGACGGGCTGGTCACCTTCGCCGGCTGCGACAAGTCCCTGCCGGGGATGGTCATGGCCGCGGTCCGCCTCGACGTCCCCTCGGTGTTCCTGTACGCCGGCTCGACCCTGCCCGGCCAGCACGACGGCCGCGACATCACCATCCAGGACGTGTTCGAGGCCGTCGGTGCCCGCGGGCGCGGCACCATCGACGACGCCGAACTGTCGGCGATCGAGCGCGCCGCGTGTCCGGGCGAGGGCGCCTGTGGGGGGATGTTCACCGCCAACACCATGGCCTCGGCGATCGAGGCGATGGGGCTCGCGCTGCTCGGGTCGTCCTCCCCCGCCGCCCCCGATCCCCGCCGCGACGTGTTCGCCCGGCGCTCGGGCGAGGCCGTGGTCGGGCTGCTGCACACCGGGCGCTCCGCCCGGCGCATCGTGACCCGGGAGGCGCTCGAGAACGCCATCTCGGTGGTGATGGCGGTGGGTGGCTCGACCAACGCGGTCCTGCACCTGCTGGCCATCGCCCGCGAGGCCGAGGTCGAGCTGTCGATCGACGACTTCGACCGCATCGGCCGCCGGGTCCCGCACCTGGCCGACACCAAGCCCGGCGGACGCTACGTGATGCACGACCTCGACCGCATCGGGGGGGTGCCGGTGGTGCTCGCCGAGCTGCTCTCGGCCGGGCTGCTGCACGGTGATGCGCTGACCGTGACCGGCCGCACGCTGGCCGAGGACCTCGCCGAGCTGGCGGCACCGGCTCCGGACGGCGAGGTGGTGCACCCCCTGAGCGACCCGCTCCACGCCGACGGCGGCCTGGCGATCCTGCGCGGCTCGCTGGCCCCGGACGGGGCGGTGGTCAAGATCGCCGGGCTGACCGCCGAGCAGCAGCGCTTCGAGGGTCCGGCACGGGTGTTCGACGACGAGTCGGGGGCGATGCAGGCGGTGCTCACCGGGCAGATCCGCGACGGCGACGTGATCGTGATCCGCTACGAGGGTCCCAAGGGCGGGCCGGGCATGCGCGAGATGCTCGCGGTCACCTCGGCGGTCAAGGGCGCCGGGCTCGGCGCGAGCGTGGCACTGCTGACCGACGGGCGCTTCTCGGGCGCGACCCACGGCTTCTCGATCGGTCACGTCGCCCCGGAGGCGACCGACGGCGGCCCGATCGCGTTCGTGCGCGACGGGGACCGCATCCGCATCGACGTGCCCGCACGCCGCATGGACCTGCTCGTCGACGACGCCGAGCTCGCCCGGCGGCGTGAGGGGTGGACCCCCAAGGCCCCGCGCTACACCCGCGGGGTGCTGGCCAAGTTCGCCCGCACCGTGTCGTCGGCGTCGGTGGGGGCCACCACCAGCGTGTGACCCACCGGACCGGAGGCGGCGTGGGCTGCGGTACCGTTCCCGGCCCCGTCGGGGAGGTGCGCCGTGCAGTTCGAGGAGCTGCGCTACGTCTGCCAGCAGGCCGCGCTCGACCTGGTCCGCACCCGCGGCCGGCCGCTGCCGCCGACCGTGGTGCTGCCCGGTCCGCAGCGCACCGAGCTGCTCACCCTGCCCGAGCTGCCCGGTGAGGACGAGGCCCGGCATGCGGTGCTCGCGCAGGTGGCGATGGACCGCATCAGCGCCGAGTCGATCCCGTGCTGGGGGTTCGTGGCCGAGGCCGAGGTCGGGGGCGAGGACACCGTGGTGATCGTCTACGGCGCGCGGCGTCACGCCCCCCACCTGACGGCCTCGCGCTTCGCCGAGGACGGCGACCTCGAAGGGTTCGTGCCCTCCGAGCACCTCGACCCGACCGCGCTGCCCTTCCTGCACCCGCTGCAGCACGCCGTCGACGCGCTGCCCACCACCGGGGGCGACGTGTTCGGGGCCGTCGACCCCAAGCGCGCCGGCGGTCCCGAGCCCTCCGGGGGTGGCCTGCCGATCCTGCCCTGATCAGGGGCGCAGCCGGTCGGCGGAGATCAGCACGAAGGTGGCGGTGGCGGTGGCGACGACCTCACCGCCGGCACGGGCCTCGGCGGCGGCGAACAGCTTGCGGCCCTCGCGGTGCAGCGTGCGGGCCCGGAACTCCAGCGGCTGGCCGATGGGGGTGGCGGCGAGGTAGCGCACGGTGAGCTCGCCGGTGAACCCGGGCGATCGCTCCAGGGTCAGCAGGTAGCCGAGCACGTCGTCGAAGATCGCGGCGACGATGCCGCCGTGCGAGCGGGCAGGCGCTCCCTCGAAGGCCGGGCCGAGTTCGACCTCGGCGACCACCTCGTCGTGCTCGCGGTGCACCTGCATCGCGATGCCCATCGGGTTGTAGGGCCCCGAGACGAAGCACTCGTCGAAGTGGACGACCGCGCCACCGTCGGGGACGTCGAGGTCGAACATGCGACGCTTGAGCGCCAACGGATCACGCACCCGTCCGGGCGCGGACTCGAGGTCCGCAGCGATGCGGTCGGCGGCCTCGGCGACCCGCTCGAGCAGCGCCTCGTCGGCCTCGTGGCCCATCAGCGCGTGCCCGAGCCGGCGCAGTCCCGCGGCCGCCCGAGCCCGCGGGTGCTCGACACCC
>SKJO01000346.1 GCA_007121975.1 Nitriliruptoraceae bacterium
CGCGGCCAGCTGATGGTGCGCACCGGCGAGTCCCCCGAGGACGCCCGGGCCGCGGTGCTGCTCGACCGCCGGGCCGCCCGGCACGCCGGACGGGGCGTCGACGCCAGCTTCGAGACGGCCGTCAGCGCCGCCGCCAGCGTGGTACGCCACCTCACCGACCGGGGCCGGGCCGTGACCCTGGTCCACGAGCCGGTGCCCGCCCCACCCGAACCGGCGCCGTGGCGCACCTGGCTGGACCTGCTGGCCGAGATCGAGCCCGGCGAGGCCGACCTGCCGGGGCTGCTCGGACAGATCGCGCAGGGTGTGGCCGGCGACGGGGTGCTGGTCGCGATCGTCACTCCCCTCCCCGGCGACGAACTGCGGGCCCTGGTACGGGCCGGACGCGGGTTCTCGACCCGGGTCGCGCTGGTGGTCGACGTGCCCAGCCATGCCGGGCGCACCGACCCGCAGCGGCGGGCGGACCATGCACTGGCGGGGCTGCTGGCGGCGAACTGGCGGGTCGGTGTCCTGCGTCACGGCGACCGCATCGAGGACCGCTGGCAGCAGCTGGTGCTCGCCCCCCGGAGGGCCGCCGGATGAGGACCAGCGGATGACGGGCGGGCAGCGATGAGCGAGCGGACGCGTGCGGTACTCGGGTGGCGCGAACCGCTGCGCGCCCGGGACCTGCTGGCCGTGCTCGCCTTCGCGCTGACCGTGCTGGCCACGGTTCCGGCCTTCGCGCGCACGTTCGCCGACGACGCCTGGCAGCAGCCGGCGCTCAGCGCCGCGCTGGTGGTCGGAGCCGTGGTCGTGGCGCTGCGCACCCTGCGCCTGCCGGGCGTGCTGGCGCTGCCGGTCACCGCCGCCGCGGCGCTGGCCGCCACCTCGGCGTTGCTGCTGCCCGACGGGGGCTGGTGGCCGTCAGCCGAACGGCGCGAGGCGCTGGCCGAGCTGTGGCGCATCGGGGTGGTGGAGCTGGAGGTGACCCCGGCGCCGGCCCCGTCGCTGGAGGGGCTGGTGCTGCTCACCGGGGTGGGCCTGGTGCTGGTGACCGTGCTCGGCCTGGAGCTGCTGCTGCGCTGGCGGCGCCCCGGGCTGTCCCTGACGGCGGTGGCGGCGCTGTGGACGGTGCCGCTGGCGGTGCCGATGAGCGTCGAGACCGCCGCCATCCCGCGGGCGCTGGTGTTCCTCGCGGCCGGCGCCCTGCTGCTGCTGGTCGCACCCACCGACAGGCGCCCCGACCCACCGGCGGTCACCTCCCCGGCGGCGCTGAGCACCGGGGTGGCGATGGCGGCGGCTGCGGTCGCGCTCGGGGTGGTGTTCCCCGGCCTGCTGCCCGGCGCCGACGACCCGCCGTGGGTGCGGCTGGGCAGCGGGACCGAGCCGCGCGGCTACCAGCCGATCGTGGACGTCTCCCAACGGCTGCGCGCGCCGGAGGACCGGGACCTGCTGCGGGTGCTCTCCCCCCGGCGCACCTACCTGCGGCTGGCGGGGCTCGACAGCTTCGACGGGGCGAGCTGGCGACTGGGACCCGACACCGGCGGCAGCTTCGAGCCCGATCCTGAACGGCTGTATGCCGCGGTGGACCTGCTGCCCCCCGAGCAGCCGGCGGCGATCACCGAGCCGCTGGCCATCGAGGTGGAGGTGCTCGAGCTCGACAACATCTACGTGCCCACCCCCTACCAGCCCACCCAGGTGCTCGGCCCGGAACGCGAGGACATGGTGTGGTCCACCCAGGGCGGGTTCCTGGCCACCTGGGACGTCGTCGAGGGCCGGCTGCGGGGCGGGCCCCGGGTCGGCATCCGCGAAGGGGTCAGCTACCGCATCCAGGCGGCCCGACCGACCCCGACCCGCGACGACCTCGCGCAGGTGTCGATCGACCCCGACACGCTCGCGTCGCTGACCCGCCTGCCGCGGGAGTACCCGACGCTGGCCGCGCAGGCCGAGCAGGTCTACGCCGAGGCGGGAGCGAGCACCACCATCGACCGGGTGCTGGCGCTGCAGGACTGGTTCGTGCGCTCCGATGCCGGGTTCACCTACGACCTCGACGTCCCCCCGATGCGTGACGAGGACGCGCTCGAACGCTTCGTGCTCGAGGACCGGGTCGGCTACTGCGAGTCGTATGCGACCGCGATGGCGGTGATGCTCCGGGCCACCGGGATCCCCGCCCGGGTGGCCGTGGGCTTCCTGCCCGGGCGCGTGACCCGCGAGCCCGGACCCGACGGCGCGTCGGCCACCGGGGACGGCGCCGGACCTCCGCCGCCGGATGCGGCCGGCGACGAGGACGCCGCCGGTGGGCAGGACGCGACGCGTGGAGACCCGGAGCTCACCGAGTACACGGTGTCCACCGCCGACGCGCACGCCTGGGTCGAGGTGCTGTTCCCCGGCTACGGCTGGATCACCTTCGAGCCCACCCCGCGCGACGACCAGAGCCAGATCGTGCCCCGCGCCGACGACCTCGCCCCGTGGGACAACGAGGCCGAACGCATCCAGGCCGAACGTGAGCAGGCGGCCGCGGACGCCGAGGTGGATCCTGCCGAGGGCGCGGATGGCCCCGACCTGGCCGACCTGCTGCCCGACGAGGACCGCGACGCGACCGCCGGCACCGACGGCGAGCAGGGCACGGCCGGCGGGCCGCTGGCCGGACGCACGACGGGGGTCGGGCTCGGACTGGTCCTGCTGCTCGCCCTGGGTTGCGGGGTGGTGC
>SKJO01000071.1 GCA_007121975.1 Nitriliruptoraceae bacterium
CGCTCGATCACGCGCTGGCTGAACAGCACGTTGACGATGCTCTCGAGGGGGATCTCCGTGCCGCTGCGCGCCAGCAGCCCAGAGCGCACGATGATGCGCTCGGTGGTCAGCAGGTAGGTCGTCGTCCACCAGGCGATCACCGAGCGCACGGCCAGCAGCAGCCACAGCCCGATGGCGACCACACCGGTCGCCCACCGCCACGTGGTGTCGCCGACCGCAGCCAGCATGACCCCGACGCCGGCGGCCAGCACCATCGCCCAGCCCAGCGCCGGAAGCAGGACCTTCCAGTGTGGACGGAACCGGTCGAGGACCTCCTCGTCACCGGTCAGCAGACGTTCGGGTTCGCGCACGGCTCCGCCCCCTTGGTCGTGGGCGCAGGCTGCCCGAGAGCAGCCTAGGACGCGCACCACGACGTCGGGCACATCGTCACCCGTGGCGGTGACCACCCGCCCTGGACGGGGGCACCCGTCGGTGCCAGGCTCGCCGCACGCTGCCTGGGAACCGGAGGGCCGTCATGGGCCGGATCGTCGTCGGAGTCGATGCATCGAAGGAGTCCGTGAAGGCGCTTCGCTGGGCGCTGGACGAGGCCCGCCTGCGTGGGTGTGAGGTCGAGGTCGTCCACGCCTACCCGACCCCGGAGCTCGCGGCCCTTCCCGCGGTCGTCACCCTGCCCTCGGACGATGAGCTCACCAAGGCGGCGCTGAGCGTGATCGAGGAGGTGCTCGAGCAGGTCGGTGGCCCCGGCGAGGTGCCTCTGTCGCGCACCGTGCGGGCGGGCGGGGCGGCCAGCGTGCTGTGCGAGGTGGCCACGGAGGCCGACCTGATGGTGGTGGGTGCACGGGGGCTGGGCGGCTTCCGCGGTCTGCTGCTCGGCTCGGTCAGCCACCAGGTCGTCGCCCATAGCCCCTGCCCGGTGGTGATCACGGTTCCCGAGCACCGGTGACCTCCCCGGACGTGGCACGGTTGCGCGTGCCCGTCACCGACCCGCTGGCGGCCGAGGTCAGCATCGCGGTCCACCGTCCTGACGGTGGGCGGGCGCCGGGCGGCTGCTTTCCGGTGCTGCTGGTCCCCGGCGCCGGTGCCGACCTCGACGACGAGGGACTGACGGCGCTGGCGGTCCTGCTCGCCGACCTCGGGCACCTCGCAGTGCGTGCCAACCTGCCCTTCCGCGAGGCGGGCCGGCGGGGCGCTCCCCGGGCCGAACGGTCCGTGGGCGCCTACGCCCAGGTGCTGGCCGCGGTCGATGCGCACCTCGACCCGCCCGGGCCGTGGATCGTCGGTGGCCGCTCCTACGGAGGGCGGGTCGCCTCGCTGCTGGCTGCCGACCCTCCGGGGGCGGAGCTGCCGGTACTGGCCGGGTTGCTGTGCGTGAGCTACCCGCTGCACCCTGCCGCTCGTCCCGAGCGGCTGCGGGTCGGGCACTGGCCGCGGCTGCGCCTGCCCACGCTGCTGGTGCAGGGCACCCGCGATGCGTTGTGCACCCCGTCGCTGCTCGAGGCCGAGGTGCCCGCGCTGCCGGGGCCGCTGCGGGTGCACCTGGTGCCGGGTGCCGATCACTCCCTGCGGGTGACCGCGGCCGCCAGCCCCGACGCTCGTGCCATCCGGCCCGCGCAGACCGTGGCCGGACTGCGTCCGGTGCTGGCCGCGTGGCTGCACGACGTGGCGGCCCACGGGCCGCGGTGACCTACGCTGCGGGTGCTGGACTACGGCGCGGGAACCGGGCTGCTCGCCGAGACGCTGGCCGCCGGGGTCGGTGCGCTCACGCTCGCGGAGCCCTCGGCGGGTATGCGCGGGCAGGCCCGTGCCAAGGTGGCCGACGGCCGACTGCCCGCGACCACCCGGATCTGGGAGCTGGACCTGTCTCGCGACCCCGTTCCCGACGAACGGTTCGACGTCGTCGTCAGCGTGCTGACCTTGCACCACATCCACGAGCTCGATCGCGTCCTGGCAGCGCTGGCCACGATGCTGGTACCCGGTGGGCGGCTGTGCATCGTCGACCTCGAGGAGGAGGACGGCACCTTCCACGACCTCGAGTCCGGTTTCGACGGTCACCACGGGTTCGCGCGGGACGTGCTGACCGGCCTGCTGCACGCCGCCGGTCTGGTCGACGTCGAGGTCGATCGGCTCGACACCCTGGTCAAGGACGACCGTGCCTACCACCGGTTCCTGGCCGTCGCGCAGCGACCACGCTGACGCGGCAGCGCGTGGGTGATCGGCCCGCACGCGAGCGTCGCCCGGGGCCGGTGGACTAGGTTGCGCGGCCGACCGGCCGCTGCGTCCCGTCGTCCGACGGGTGGCGATTGCGCGGCCGTCGCACCAGGAGGAGCACATGCTCGCCGAGTTCCGTGAGTTCATCAGCCGAGGCAACTTCATCGACCTCGCGGTCGGCTTCGTGATGGGCGCCGCCGTCACCGGGGTCGTCAACGCCCTCGTCGAGCGGCTGCTGATGCCCCTGATCGCGGTGGTCGTCGGCCAGCCCGACTTCGAGTCCGTGGGCCAGTTCGCCTGCGAGGCCGGGGAGTGCGCGGGCAGCGTGGGCGCGGTGATCACCGCCGTGGTCAACTTCGTGCTCATCGGCTTCGCGCTGTTCCTGATCGTCAAGGCCTACAACCGCCTCAAGCGCGACCAGCCCGAGGAGCCCGAGCCCGAGGCCGAGCCCGACGACGTCGTGCTGCTGCGCGA
>SKJO01000374.1 GCA_007121975.1 Nitriliruptoraceae bacterium
ATGTAGGTCTCGTACTCGTCGCGGAAGTACTTCAGGCTCGAGACGATCGGGGAGGTCATGCCGTCACCGAGCGCGCAGAAGCTGCGCCCGAAGATGTTGTCACAGACGTCCTCGAGCAGCTCGAGGTCCTCCATGCGCCCGCCGCCGGTCACGATCCGACGCAGCACCTGCGACAGCCAGTAGCCGCCCTCGCGGCAGGGGGTGCACTTGCCGCACGACTCGTGCTCGTAGAACTCGGTGAAGCGCAGCACGGTGTCGACCACCGAGGTCTGCGTCGAGTACAGCATCAGCGCGCCGGTACCCAGCAGCGAGCCCTGCGCGGCGATGTCCTCGAAGGTGTAGGGCGTGTCGGCCGCCGAGGCCGGCAGCATCGGGGTGGAGGAGCCGCCGGGGCAGAAGAACTTCAGCTCGCGCCCGTCCTTCATCCCCCCGGCCAGCTCGATCATCTCGGCCACGGTGGTGCCCAGCGCCACCTCGTAGTTGCCCGGCCGTTCGACCTCGCCCGAGATGCACATCAGCTTGGGACCGGGCGACTTCTCGGTGCCCCACTGCCGCCACCAGTCCACCCCGTGGCGCAGGATGAAGGGCACCGCGGCGATCGACTCGACGTTGTTGACCGTGGTGGGGCAGCCGAACAGCCCGTGCGCGGCGGGGAACGGTGGGCGCAGGCGGGGCTGGCCACGCCGGCCCTCCAGCGAGTCGAGCAGCGCCGTCTCCTCCCCACAGATGTAGGCACCCGCCGCCCGGTGCAGGGTCAGGTCGAAGCGCCGGCCCGAGCCCATCACGTCCGCGCCGAGGTAGCCCTTGGCGTACGCCTGGCGGATCGCGGCGGCCAACTGCCGCCCGGCGTGGGCGAACTCCCCGCGCAGGTAGATGTAGCCCTGCTCGGAGTTGAGCGCGAGCCCGCCCACGATCATGCCCTCGATCAGCTGGTGGGGGTCGAGCTCCATCAGGGGCCGGTCCTTGAACGTGCCCGGCTCGCCCTCGTCGGCGTTGCACACGATGTAGATCGGCTTGCCGGTGCCCTGGGCCACGAACGACCACTTCAGGCCGGTGGGGAACCCGGCCCCACCCCGCCCGCGCAGCCCGGAGTCCTTGACGGCCTGCACGATGTCGGAAGGCTCCATACCCAGCGCGATGCGCAGGCCCTCATAGCCGTCGTGCTGCTCGTAGACCTCGAGGTCGGACACGCCGTCGACGTCGTAGCGGTAGGACATCGCGGTGACCTGGCCGGTGGTGCCCATGCGCTAGGCCTCCTCGGTCGCGTCGTCGGGGTCGGTGTGTGGCGTCGCCGGCGGCTGCTCGGCCGCCGGGAGCACCGGCTCGGGGGTGGCGGCTTCGTCGCCGGTCACCTGCTGGGCGAGCTCCTGCGCGGTGTCGGTGCCCGCCTCGGCGAGCTCCTCGACCACCTCGTCCTGCGGCGCGGGAGGTGGGCTGGGTGGCCGGTCGAACGCGGCCCGGAACGCCGCGCCCCCGTGCCCGCTGGGATCGCCCCCGGGGTGGGTGACGGGCAGGTCGGTCTCGCCGGTGCGGTAGGCGGGGGGCACCGCGGCCGCGGCCTGCAGCCGAGCAGCCTCGACCAGCTGCTCGTGGACGCCGTCGTCGATGCCGGAGAACTCGCGCTCCACCGCCGTGAAGGTCGCGGGCACGTGGCCCGAGCGGTTGGAGGCGGGTGGCTCACCGGCCTTGGCGGCACGGAGCAGGCCCATGGCCTCGTCGTGGGTCACCGGGCCGTACATCTCGTAGTTGATCTGCACGACCGGTGCGGCGTCGCAGATCCCGAGGCACTCGGCGTGCTCGACCATCACCCCGGACCCCTCGGGGTCGACGTGCCGTCCCCCGCAGGCCTCGACGTACGCCTCGTAGATCGCCTGCCCCCCGGCGATCTTGCAGGTCGGGTTGGTGCACACGCTCAGCAGGTAGTCGCCGACCGGCTCGCGCTTGTACATGGTGTAGAAGGTGGCGACCGCGCCGACCTCGGCCCGGGTCAGCCCGAGGACCTCGGCGGCCAGGGCCATGCCCTCGTCGCTGACGTAGCCGTCGGCGGCCTGCACCAGGTGCAGGATCGGCAGCAGCGCCGCGCGCGCCACGGGGTAGCGCTGCGCGAGCGCCCGTGCCTCCTCACGCGTGGTGTCGGTGATGGCCATGGTGGTGGCTCTCCTCACGTCTCAGCGGTCGACGTCGCCCATGACCGGGTCGAGCGAGGCGACGACCACGACCACGTCGGCCACTCCCTGACCGCGGGCCATGACATCGGCTGCCTGCAGGTTGACGAAGGACGGGGCGCGCACGTGGACCCGGTAGGGCTTGTTGGTCCCGATCGAGGTCACCGCGTAGCCGAGCTCCCCACGGGGGGACTCGACCGGCACGTAGACCTGCCCGGGAGGAACCGTGAACCCCTGGGTCACGAGCTTGAAGTGGTTGATCAGCGCCTCCATGGACTCACCCATGATGTGGCGGATGTAGTCCGGGTCGTTGCCGATGCCATCCGCACCCAGCGACTGCTGCGAGGGCCAGGCGATGCGCTTGTCGTCGACCATCACCGGCCCCCCGGGCAGCAGCTCGAGGGCCTGGCGGATGATGTGCATCGACTGGCGCATCTCCTCGAGGCGGATCAGGAAGCGGGCGAAGGAGTCACCCTCGGTGCGGGTGGGCACCTCGAACTCGTAGCGCTCGTAGCCCGAGTAGGGCTGGGCCTTGCGCAGGTCCCAGGGCACCCCGGCCGCCCGCAGCACCGGGCCGGTGACCCCCAGCCGCAGGCAGGTATCGGCGTCGATGTGGCCGACGTTCTTCAGCCGTGCGTGCCAGATCGGGTTCTCGACGAGCAGGTCCTCGTAGTCGCGCATGCGCTCGGTGAGCAGATCCACCAGGGCCGCGCTGCGCTCGAGGAAGTCGTCGGTGACGTCCTGGGCGAGCCCGCCGGGCCGGATGTAGGCATGGTTCATGCGCAGCCCGGACTGGGCCTCGAACAGGTCCAGGACGTGCTCGCGCTCGCGGAAGCCGAACTCCATCACGGTGGTGGAGCCGAGCTCCATCCCCCCGGTCGCCAACCACACCAGGTGGCTGGCGATGCGGTTGAACTCGAGCAGGATGACCCGGACCACCTCGGCGCGCTCGGGGACCTCGATGCCCAGCAGCTTCTCGGTCGCGAGGCAGAAGGCCGCCTCGTTGAAGAACGGCGAGAGGTAGTCCATGCGGGTGACGAAGGTGGTGCCCTGCACCCAGGTGCGCACCTCGGTGTTCTTCTCGATCCCGGTGTGCAGGTAGCCCACGATCGGGGTCAGCCGGGTGACGGTCTCACCGTCGAGGTCGAGCACCAGGCGCAGCACCCCGTGGGTCGAGGGGTGCTGGGGGCCCATGTTGACGGTGATGTGGTCGTCGCTGACCGCGTCGACGACCGATTCCCAGTCCGCTCCCTCGACGTAGATGTCGTCATCGAGGTCGGCGGCCGTGGCCGGCGGCGTGGCCGCCGGGGTCGCGGTGTGGGCGGCGGTGGGGTCGATCGCCATCAGTCGATCACCTCGCGCAGGTCGCGCTCGTGGGGCGGCGGGATGAACTTGTCGTTCTTGTAGGGGATGTCGATGCCGCCGAGCGGGTAGTCCTTGCGGTGGGGGTGGCCGACCCAGTCGTCGGGCATCAGGATCCGGGTCAGGTCGGGGTGCCCGTCGAACTCCACCCCGAAGAAGTCGTAGACCTCGCGCTCGTGGAAGTTGGCGGTCGGGTACACGCCGGTGACCGATGGCAGCCGAGGCGAGGTGTCCACGGTCCCCGCCGAGATCCGGAAGTGGTGGTTGCGCGACACCGAGCGCAGGATGTAGAGCACCTCGACCACGCCCTGCTCGCGCGACACGCGGTAGTCGGGCCAGCCGGTGGTCGAGGTCTGCCGGGCGATGGTGTGCTCGCCGGCGGGCCAGTGCACCCCCGACAGGTCGGAGAGCAGCTCGCAGCTCAGCTCGTCGTCGTCGCGGCAGAAGGTGACGACCTCGAGCAGGTCGTCGGGCTCGACGTGCAGCGTCAGCTCACCGAAGGCCTGCTCGGCGCGGACCGCGGGGAAGCGCACGGTGATGCGCTGCGCGATGTCGTCGAGACTCAACGCCGACCGGCCCGCCACGCCCGTGGTGGTGGTGGGGAGCTGCGCACCGACGCTCGGTGAGGTGCCGGGTACGGGGGTGACGTGGCTCACGCCCGGGCCCCCTGCTCGGCGAAGGTCTCGTGCTTGATCTTCTCGTGCAGCTTGAGGATGCCGTCGAGCAGCATCTCGGGCCGCGGCGGGCAGCCGGGCACGTACATGTCGACGGGGACCACGTGGTCCACGCCCTGCACCAGCGCGTAGTTGTTGAACATCCCGCCCGAGGTGGCGCACACCCCCATCGACAGCACCCACTTGGGGTCCGACATCTGGTCGTAGATGCGACGCAGCACCGGGGCCATCTTGTTGGAAACCCGCCCGGCGACGATCATCAGGTCGGCCTGCCGGGGCGAGGCGCGGAACACCTCCATGCCGAAGCGGGCCATGTCGTGACGGGGCCCGCCACTGGCCATCATCTCAATCGCGCAGCAGGCCAGCCCGAAGGTCGCCGGCCACAGCGAGTTCGCGCGGGTGTAGTTGACGATCCGCTCGACGTTGGTGAGCAGAATCCCCGACGGCAGCTTCTCCTCTAGTCCCACTCGAGCCCTCCTCGGCCGAACTCGTACACGAACGCGACCCCGAGGATCGCCACGAACACGCCCATCTGGGCCAGACCGAACCACCCGAAGGAGCGGAACACCACCGCCCACGGGTAGAGGAACACGGTCTCGATGTCGAAGATCAGAAACAGCATCGCCACGAGGTAGAACCGGATCGGGAAGCGGGTCGTGCGGATCTCGGCCAGCGGCTCGTTGCCGCACTCGTAGGCGCTGAGTTTGGTGGGGTTGGGCACCCGGGGGCCGACCAGGCTGCTGACCACCAGCGACCCGGCAGCGAACGCGGTCGCCACGACGGCCAGGATCAGGACCGGCAGGTACTCCTCGAACACGGCGAACCTCGGGGTCGTGGTCGTGGGGGTCGGGGTCGTCGCAGCGGCAACACCGCGGCGGCTGCGTGGCACCGGGCCCCAGCGTAGGCGACCGGTCGGCAGGGCTCGGACGCGGCCGCAGCCGGGGCGTTCAGGCAGCCGGCGCCAGGCGCTGCAGGGTGTTGATGATCACGTCCTTGGTGTCGGCGGGTCGGGCGTCGGTGAGGTGGGCCATGAGCTTGAAGACCAGCTCCATCAGCGGGCGGTAGGGCATCCCGTACTCGACGCACACCCGCAGCACGGTGGGGTGGCCCATCAGCTCGGCGAACACCTTGCCCAGGGTGTAGTACCCGCCCCAGCGGCGTCGCAGCTCCCGGTCGTAGGTGTCGAGCACCGCGGTGCGCTTGACGGCCAGCGCCTGGTCGACGACCTCGGCGGCCAACCGCCCGGCCTCCATCGCGTAGGAGATGCCCTCGCCGTTGAACGGGTTGACCATCCCGGCGCTGTCGCCCACCAGCAGCACACCGCGCTGGTGCAGCGGCGTGCGGTTGAAGCCCATCGGGATCGGGCCGGTCTTGATCTTGCCGACCTGGTTGTCGGGGGTCGTCTCCCACTGCTCGGCCATCCCGCCGGCCCACGACTCGAGCAGCCGGCGGTAGCTCACCGCGCGGAACTCCCGCGAGGTCGACAGCAGCCCCAGTCCGACGTTGAGCAGGCCGTTGTCGAGCGGGAACACCCAGCCGTAGCCCGACAGCAGGTTGCCCTCGGCGTCCGCGAGGTCGAGGAAGGAACTGATCCACTGATCGTCGGACCGCGACGAGCGGAAGTAGGCCCGGGCCCCCACCGCCATCGGACGATCCTCGCGCCGGGTGACCCCCAACGACCGGGCGATGGTGCCGCTGGGTCCGTCGGCGGCGATGACCACCGGCGCACGAACCTGTCCGGTGGCGCCGTCCTCGTCGCGCCAGGTGATGCCATCCACCCTGCTGTGGGCCGGATCCCGCCACGTCACCCCCGTGACGGTCAGGCCCTCGTGGAGGGCCGCACCCCGCCGCTCAGCGGTGCGGGCGATGGCCTCGTCGAACACCGCGCGGGTCGCGGTCGCACCCCACGAGGGCCAGTCGTCGAGCTCGGGCCAGGGCAGCTCCATGACCGTGCGCCCGCCGTGGATGCGCAGCCCGCGTTGGGTCGCCCAGCCCTCCGCGCGACCGTGGGCCTCGTCCTCGAGCCCGAGGTCGAGCAGCTCGTGCACGACCCGGGGAGTCAGCCCGTCCCCGCACACCTTGTCCCGCGGGAAGCGGTCCTTGTCGAGCAGCACGACGTCGTGACCGAGTCCGGCGAGGTGGGCGGCGGTCGCCGCCCCACCCGGTCCGGCGCCGACGACGACGACGTCAGCGTGCTCGCGGGGAGTCGACATGAGGGCACCTCGACGAGGCGGTCCGGGTGCGATCGTCCGGGCAGCGACGCTCGCTGCTCGCAGGGTTCGGTGCCGGCCGGAAGGTGTCCGGCCCCGTCCCCCGACTTCGTGCGGTTCTTCACGAGGGTCGCGGAGTGTAGCCGGTCAGTACCGCACCCCCCGGTGCACCGCCACGATGCCCCCGGCGAGGTTCTTGACCTGCACCCGGTGGTAGCCCGCCGCCTCGAACCAGTCCGCGATCGCGCGACGGTCGGGCCAGGCCAGGATCGAGTCGGCGAGGTAGCGGTAGGCCGCGGGCGACGACGACACCACCCGCGCCGCCTGCGGCAGCAGCCCCACGAGGTAGCGGCGGTACACCTCGCGCCACGGCGCCCAGAGCGGGTTGGCGAACTCGCACACCACCAGCCGGCCGCCGGGCCGGGTGACCCGGGCGAACTCGCGGATGGCGAGCTCGGGGTCGGGCACGTTGCGCAGCCCGAACGAGATCGTGACCGCATCGAACGTCGCGTCGGGGAACGGCAGGCACTGCGCGTCGGCGTTGACCCAACTGGTGCGCGGCGGTGCGCGCCGGGCGCCCTCGACCAGCATCGCGTACGACAGGTCGAGTGCGACGACATGCCGGGCCCCGCCGGCGACCAACTCGGCAGCGACGTTGCCCGGTCCGGCCGCCACGTCCAGCGCATCGGCTCCGGCCGGCCGGGCCGCGCGTGCGGTCACCCGCCGCCAATGCGCGTCCTGACCCAGCGACAGTGCGGCGTTGGCGAGGTCGTAGCGGGGCGCGACCCGGTCGAACATCGCCTGCACCAGCGCCGCGTCCTTGCCGTCGCGGCCGGCCGCCGGCAGCGGCGGGTCGGCCGGGCGGTGCTCGGATGCCTCGGCCACCTCGCTGCTCCTGTCGACCCGCGGTGCTCAACATCCGCGGCCTGCGTGCCGACAGGATGGGTGAGGAACCGCGCGAGGCTACCGGGCGGTCCCAGATCGTCCGCTCCGAGGAAGGCAGTCCCCGTGCCCTTCGTCCACTGCGAGGCCTGCAGCCATCACGTCATCGTCGATCCCAGCGGGATCTGCCCCGAGGGGCACCGCACCGGGGTGGTCTCCCCGCGCGCCCGACTGGGCGGAGGACTCGCCGGTGGCGTCGACGGCGGCCAGGTCGCCTCGTCGATGGGCGCCCGACGCGACGACTCGGACGAACCCCAACCCTGGATCGGGCGGGTCGAGCCCGACGAGGTCGCCGAGTACCACGACCCGGCGCCGGCCGGAGCCGGGCGCCCGATCCGGCCCCTGGCAGCCCCCTCCGAGCAGGCGGGTGCCGCCCGCGAGGCCCCCGAACCGCCGGCCGCGGTGGACCGCGAGGCGATGCTGCGAGAACTGCAGGCGCTCGGTGGGCTCGGCATCGACCCCGCTCCCTCGTCCGAACCGCGTCGCGAACCGCGTCCCGAACCACGCCTCGACCAGCGGCCGGCGGCCGGCACCAACGGCTCCGGCCCACCGGACCTGCGGGTGGTGCCCGACCCGGCTCCGGACGCCGCATCCGCGCGCGAAGCGCCGGCCTCACCGCGGCGCCAACGGCCCGTGCACGACGACGAGGTCGCCTCGCTCGAGGCCATGCTCAGCGACCTGGCCAACGACCCCCCCGCATCCTCGCGTTCGGCACCACCCGCCCGTGGGCAGGACCCGGTCCCGGCGCCAGCGGCTCCACCACGCACCGCCCCACCACGCACCGCGGCACCGCGGGGCGCCGCTCCGCCGCCACCGCCAGGTGCACCGCCACCATCGAGCCCACCCCCGCAGTCGCCCCCGCCCGAGCGGGAGTCCGCGACCGTCGGCGCCCCGCCGGCCCCGACCTCCGTGGGGATGACCGGGACCTTCACGGCCCGCAACACCAAGCGGCGCCGCTTCGGGCGCTGACGGCCAAGGATGCCGGGAGGTCGAGCACCCTCCCGTCCGGCGTCCGGGACGCGCCGTGCGGCGCGTAGCCTGTCGGGCGCGCGGCCGTCCAGCGCGGTCGCAGGTGCCGAACGAAGCAGCGCCGATGGATCCCGTTGACCCCCCTGCCGACGAGCGCGCGCTCGATGACCCCGACGCCGCGCTCGCGGCCGCCGTGGTCGACGACGACACCGCGGGCTTCGACCTCGACGCGCTGGCCGCCGAGGTCGGCACCACCCGGACTCTGCTCGAGGCGGTGGAGCGCGCCGGACTGCTGGTTCCCCACCACCTCGACGTCGACGGCACGCCCCGCTACTCCGCGGCGGACGCCGCTGCGGTGCGCGCCGGGTTGGCGCTGCTGGACGCCGGTCTGCCGCTGGGCGAGCTGCTGGATCTGGCCCGCCGGACCGACACGGCGGTGCGCCAGGTGGCCGACCACGCGGTCGAGGCGTTCCTGCGCTTCGTGCGCGACCCGGTGCGCGGCACCGCGGGATCCGACGAGGAGGCGGCGGTGCGCCTGGTCGCCGCCTACGAGCAGATGCTGCCCGCCACCGAGCAGCTGGTCGCCCACCACCTGCGCCGCCGTCTGCTGGCGGCCGCCTCCGAACGCATCGCCGCCGAGCTCGCCCCGTGACTGCGGCGGACCCTCCACCGCCGCTGCAGGTGCGCACGGTCCCGATCGACGAGGACCGCGCCCTGCTCGACCTCGTCCCCGACCTGCCCGGCGGCCAGCAGGCGGTCGCCTGGGTCCGGCGCGGCGCGGGGCTGGTCGGCTGGGGCCAGGCGGTGCGCATCGAACCCTCCCCCGGTCCCGGCCGGTTCGCCGACGCCGAGGTGGCGCTGCGCCGCCTGCGGGTCGAGGTCGACGACCTCGTCGGGCTGCCGGGCACGGGGCTGGTGGGCATCGGCTCGTTCGCGTTCACCGACCGGGAGCCCGGCTCGGTGCTCATCGTCCCCCGACGGATCGTCGGCCGCCGGCAGGGCACGACCTGGCTGACCACCATCGACCCGTCCGGCCCGGGGTCTGAGCGCACCACGCCGGTCCCCCCGGGCCCGCGTGTCTCGCCCCCGCCGACGGCCGGACCCCGTGACCGGCCCCGCTACGCCGGGTCGTCCAAGCCCGACCGCTACTGGCTGGAGGCGGTCGCCGAGGCCATCGAGCGCATCGACGCGGGGGAGCTCGCCAAGGTCGTGCTCGCCCGCGACCATGCCGTGTGGGCCCACGAACCGTTCGATGCCCTGGAGTTGGCCCGGCGGCTGACCGAGCGCTTCCCCCGCTGCCACACCTTCGTGGTCGACGGCCTGGTCGGCGCCACCCCCGAGCTGCTGCTCTCGCGCATCGGCGAGCGGGTGCGCTCGAGGGTGCTGGCCGGCACGGTGGCCCGCAGCGACGACGCCGATGAGGACGCGGCGCTCGGCGCGTCGCTGCTGCACTCGGCCAAGGACCGCCACGAGCACCGGCTGGCGGCCGACTCGGTGCGCGAGGTGCTCGCGCCGCGCTGCACCGCTCTGCACCACGAGGACGAGCCGCGGCTGCTCGCGCTGGACAACGTGCAGCACCTGGCCACGCTGTTCGAGGGGACGCTTGGCGGGGCAGACGGCGTGACCGGCGCGCTCGGCGCCGGGGCGCACCCCACGGCGCTGGAGCTCGTCGCCGCCCTGCACCCGACCGCCGCGGTCGGCGGCACCCCCCGCAGCACGGCGCTGGCCATGATCGACGAGCTCGAGGGCATGCAGCGCGGGCGCTACGCCGCACCGGTGGGCTGGACCGATGCGTCCGGCGACGGCGAGTGGGGCATCGCGCTGCGCTGCGCGGAGCTCTCCGGCGCCCGCGCCCGGCTGTTCGCCGGGGTGGGCATCGTCGGCGCCTCGCTGCCGGAGGCCGAACTCGAGGAGACCCGCCTCAAGCTGCTCGCGATGCAGGAGGCGCTCGGCGAGCGCGCCCCGGGCGCCGG
>SKJO01000174.1 GCA_007121975.1 Nitriliruptoraceae bacterium
AGGATGCGCTGCAGCATCTGGGGCACCACGACCAGCACCTCGGCCTGGTGCTCACTGACCGCTGCGAGGGTCTGGCCGGGATCGAAGCGCCTCGCCACGATCGTGGTTGCGCAGCGCGCGAGCCCGAGCCCGAGGTGGGCCAGCCCCCAGGCATGGAACAGCGGGGCGGCGAGCACCTGGGTTTCGCGCGCCCGCAGGGGGATGCGAGCGAGCACCGCTCCGGCGAGGTCCAGAGCGCCGCCCGACACCCCGCCCTCGGTGTCGCGCCGGGCACCCTTCGGACGCCCCGTCGTTCCCGAGGTCAGGATCACCACGTGACCGGCCTGTGCCGGAGCACGGCTGCGCCCACGCCCCTGCGCGAGCTCGTCGAGCTGCCCCTCCCCCCACGTCACGGAGGCGGTCGTCGTCGCCGCTGCGGCGGTGAACTCGTCGTCGTGCAGCAGCAGCTCGATGTCTTCCGCGGCCACGACCTCCGCGAGCTGCGGGCCGGCGAATCCGGTGTTGAGCAGGACGACACGGGCGCGGGTACGCAGCCCCGCCAGTAGCGCCTCGGCGAAGCCGCGGTGATCGCGGGCGAGCAGGCCGATGACCGCTCCCGGTCGGGCCCCGGCCGCCTCGAGGCCGGCGGCCAGCGCACCGCTGCGCCGCCACAGCTGGCGGTAGGTGACCACCCCGTCATCATCGACGACCGCTTCCGCCCGGGGGTAGCGGGCCGCTGCCGCCGCCGCCCCGCCCAGCATGCCGGGCCCCCAGGGCAGCATCGCCAGCAGCGCACGGGGCAGTCGGTCGGGCCGCTCGACTGGCCGCAGCAGGGTGCGGGCCACCGCCGCCCGCGACCACAGCTGCTCGTGCACGGACACGCGTGGTAGGGACACGGGGGACCTCTGCTGGTCGTGGCCTCGCCGGAGCGCACCGGTGGAGTGTTGCGCACTGGCCGGCGACACGGCGGGAGGATGCCAGGGCCGCTGCTAGCGTCATGCCATGGCGAAACCGGTGCGATGAACATACGGGAGCGGTTCTGGGATCAGGACGCGGCGCTGCTGGCGGTGGCCTCCGCCCCCGACGGCGTGATCACGGCCGCGAACCGAGCCTGGGGCACCGTGCTCGGCTGGTCGCCGGATGCGCTCGTCGGGCGCCACCTCGCCGAGCTCGTCGAGGTGGAGCATCCCCGGGATACCTCGACGATGCTCGCGGCAGTCGCCGACACGGGGATCGCCGCCGAGCGGCTGCTGGCACGCACCCACACCACCGCCGGTCTGATCCGACGCGGCGCGATGTCGGTGCACCGCGCCGACGGCCAGCTGCTGGTGACCCTCACCATCGACCGTGGAGACTCCATCGGCGAGGTGCGTGAGCTGGCCGATCGACTCGAGCTCGCGATGAACTGTGCGCCCATCGGCATGGCGATCGCGCGGCTCGACGGGCCGTGGATCGCGGTCAACCCGGCGCTGTGCGACCTGTTCGGACGCAGCCCGGACGACCTGCTCGGCGGGCTGTCGTTCGCGGAGCTGACCCACCCCGACGACCTCGCACACGAGGCGCCGCTGCTCGAGGAGCTGCTGGCCGGAGCGCGCACCTCCTACGCGCTCGACAAGCGCTACCGACACCCCGACGGCTCGGACATCTGGACGACCACCGTCGTGACCCTGGTCCGGGATGCCGACGGCACCCCGCGCCACTACGTCGCGCAGTGCCTCGACATCACCGAGCGGCGTCGGGTCGAGCAGCAGCTGCGCGACGCGTCCGCGCGGCTTGAGGCCAGCGATGACCTGCGCGTGGCCTTCCTGCGCGCCACCTCGCACGAGCTGCGCACCCCGCTGACGGCCGTGCTCGGGCTCGCCGACACCCTACGGCGGCTGTATCCGCTGCTCCCGGGCGCCCAGATCGAGTTGCTGCTCGAGCGCCTGTCGTCGAACGCTCAGCATCTGCAAGCGCTGATCGAGGACCTGCTGGACGTCGACCGGATGTCGGTCGGCCTGCTCGAGGCCGCCCGCGAGCCGGTGCGGTTCGACCGGCTGGTCCGCACCGCGCTGGCCAGCGTCGAGCTGCGGGGCCGTCGTCTGGTGACCGATCTCGCCCCACTTGGTGTCGAGGTGGATGCGGCCAAGGTCGAGCGCATCGTGATCAACCTCGTGGCCAACGCCGTGCGCCACACCCCGCAGGACGGAACCGTGACGGTGCGCACCCGCCACCTCGACGGCGAGGTGGAGCTGATCGTCGAGGACGACGGCGAGGGCATCCCCGAGGAGCTCCACACCGCGATCTTCGACCCGTTCGTGCAGGGACCGGGCCGGGCGAACGATCCGCAGCCGGGCACCGGCCTGGGCCTGACCCTGGTCCGGGACTTCGCCGCCCTGCACGGCGGCAGCGTGCAGGCGGGCAGCCGCCCGGGAGGCGGAACCCGCTTCACGGTGCGCCTGCTCGAGCGCTGCCCGACCACCCCCGGGGCCTGATCCCGCCGCCCCGGACGGATGGGGCGTACCCACCCGGCCCCTGGTGTCCGCCTCACTACGCCGCATCCCCCTCGCTGGACCATGCGGCGTACGCAACCGGACACAGTCCGGTTGGCTACGCCACATCCGGGGGCGGGTGCGCAGGGGGTGTCGCGATCGCCGCTGAGCGCACAACGGCAGGCAACCTGCGCACGAGAGTGCTTCCGCGACAGCGGGCCGCCCGC
>SKJO01000322.1 GCA_007121975.1 Nitriliruptoraceae bacterium
GCCCGGCGGCGGCGATCAGCAGTGCCCGGCTCCAGCGCCGGGAGGGGCGCACCAGGCGGCGACGCTCCGAGGCCGGTTCGGTGGCCGGGGCCGGGGCCGGGGCGGGTCCGGGCGCGCTCATGCCGGCACCTCCTGGTCGGTGGCGGTCCGGGCGGCCGCCTCACGCACCTCCCGGGCCTGCACGGCGCGGCGCGCGAGCTCGTTGGCGATCACGACCGTCAGGATGATGATGCCGCTGATGATCACCTCGATCTCCTTGGGGATCCCGCGGAAGTCGAGGATCTGCGCGGAGCGGTTGAGGAACGCGAACAGCAGCGCGGCCAGCGCCATCTGCACCGGCCGGTTGCGTCCGACCAGCGCCACCGCGATGCCGGTGAAGCCCAGGCCGATCGGGATGTCGGTGGTGTAGCGGCCGTAGAAGCCCAGCACCGGTCCCATCATGACCAGCCCGGCGAAGCCGCCGGAGATCGCCATGGTCAGCAGCACCATGCGCTTGAGGTCGACACCGCTGGCCGCCGCGGCCCCCGGGTTGGCCCCGAAGGCGCGCAGGTCGTAGCCGAAGCGGGTGCGCCACACCAGCACGTAGTAGCCGGCCCCGGCCAGCAGTGCCACGAACACGAAGCTCTGCAGATCCGAGCCGGAGGGCACGTCCACGCCAAGTGCCGTGAGCACCGGGTTGAGCGAGGGCATGCGGGCCGAGGGGGCGAGCTCGCCGGTGGCGATGGTCAGGCTGCCCTCGACCTCCTGGCGGAAGTGCTCGGCGAGCAGCCAGGCGCCGAGTCCGGTGGAGATGAAGTTGAGCATGATGGTCGAGATGACCTCGTGCACCCCCCGGAAGGCCTTGAGCACCGCGGCGATCGAGGCCCAGGCGGCCCCCACCAGCATCGCCATGAGCACGATCGCGAGCACGTGCAGCGCCGCGGGGAGCGCGAGTTGGGCCCCGAACCAGGCCGCGACCAGCGTGGCGATGCGGTACTGGCCCTCCACGCCGATGTTGAACAGCCCCATCTGGAAGCCGACCGCGACCGCGATCGCGCTGAGGTACAGCGGCACGGCACGGTTGACGATCGAGATCATCGAGTCGACCCGGGCGCCGTAGCGCACCATCTCGCCGAAGGCCTCGGTCGGGCTGACGTCCACGAGCAGCAGCACGATGGCCGACAGCACGAGCGAGAACACGATCGCGCCCAGCGACGCGCCGGTGCGGATCAGCGCGGTGTTGAGCTTCACGGGGCCACCTTCCCGTCGGCGCCGGTCATGGTCGCGCCGAGCTGTTCAGGGGTGATCTCGTGGGGGTCGAGTTCGGCGACCAGCCGCCCGCGCAGGATCACCACGATGCGGTCCGAGAGCCCGATCAACTCATCGAGATCGGCCGACAGCAGCAGCACCCCGAGCCCCTCGGCCCGGGCCTGGCGCATCTCCTCCCAGATCGCGGCCTGCGCGCCGACGTCCACGCCGCGGGTCGGGTGCGCGGCGAGCAGCACCTCGGGACCGGCGGTCAACTCGCGGCCGACGATGAGCTTCTGCTGGTTGCCGCCGGACAGCGCATAGGCGGCGACCTCCACGCCGGGGGTGCGCACGTCGAAGGTCGTCACGATCTGCTCGGTGCGCTCGCGGGCACCGGCACGGTCGACGAACACCCCGGTCGCGAACGGTGCCCGGGTCTGGTGGCCGAGCATCGCATTCTCCCACAGCGGGGCGGACAGCAGCAGGCCGCGGTGGTGGCGGTCCTCGGGGACGTAGCCGAGCCCGCCGCCGCGCCGCCGTCGGGTCGAGGCGTGGGTGATGTCGCGCCCGTGCAGGCGCAGCACGCCCTGGGTCGCGGGTCGCAGCCCGAGCAGGACCTCGATCAGCTCGGCCTGGCCGTTGCCCTCCACCCCGGCGACTCCGAGGATCTCGCCGCCGCGCAGCGTGAAGCTGACGTCGTCGAGCACGGCCCGCTCGGAGTCCTCCGCCCGGTGGCCGAGACCGACGGCCTCGAGCCGGACGTCGCCGAGCTCGGTGGCCTCGCGGATCTCGGGGCTCGGCAGCTCGCTGCCGACCATCAGCTCGGCGAGCTGACGGGCGCTCACCTCGGCCGCCGCGACGCTGGTGACCGTCCGGCCCCGGCGCAGCACCGTGACCGTGTCGGCGATCTGCAGTACCTCGTCGAGCTTGTGGGAGATGAAGATGATCGTCACCCCCTGCCGCGCGAGGTCGCGCAGCGTGGCGAACAGCTCCTCGACCTCCTGGGGGACGAGCACCCCGGTGGGCTCGTCGAGGATCAGCAGGTCGGCGCCGCGGAACAGCACCTTGAGGATCTCCACGCGCTGCTTCTCCCCCACCGACAGCTCGTCGATGAGGCGATCGACCTCGAGGGGCACCCCCTGGGTCGAAGCCAGCTGATCGATGCTGCGCCGGGCGGCGGCGACGTCGATACGCCCCGCCCGGGAGGGCTCGTCGCCCAGGATGACGTTCTCGAGCACGCTGAGCTGCCCGGCGAGCATGAAGTGCTGGTGGACCATGCCCACCCCGGCGGCGATGGCGTCCTTGGGCGAGCGGAAGTGGACTTCCCGGCCCTTGACCTCGATGCTGCCCTCGTCGGGGCGCTGCATCCCGTACAGGATCTTCATCAGGGTCGACTTGCCCGCGCCGTTCTCCCCCACCAGGGCGTGGATCTCCCCGGGGCGCACCC
>SKJO01000501.1 GCA_007121975.1 Nitriliruptoraceae bacterium
ACCGCCGCGGACGTTGGCTTCCTCGAGGCGATGCTGGTGGAGGCCGCCTACTGGCGGCAGGACACCCCGCGCCCCCCGGTCGCCGGGGTCCTGCACGACCCGGACCTCGCCGTCTACCTCGAGGGCTGGGGACGACGCGGGGACCACGGGCTCGTGGCCCGCGTCGGCGACGGACCGGCCGGAGCCGTCTGGGTTCGCAGCTTCGACCGGCACCGTCACGGCTACGGCTACGTCGACGACCGGATCCCGGAGTTGACCCTCGCAGTCGACGCCCCGTACCGACGGCGGGGCATCGCGCGCTGCCTGATGAGCAGCATGCTCGCCCACCAGCGGCTCAACGGGGTGGCGGTCGTGAGCCTCAGCGTCGAGCGTGACAACCCGGCCGTGACCCTCTACGAGCAGCTGGGCTTCGCGGTGTACGAGCAGACCTCCAGCGACCAGACCATGGTCTGCCGACTCGAGCGCTGAGGACACTCCGGCGCGGGAACCGCACGACCCGGTCGATCACGACACGACCGACGCCGGCACGGCGCGGGCACGACGCGGGCACGGCGCGCGCTGCGGTACCGGTCGGCTTGCCATCGCCCAGGACATGGTTCATGCTGCCAGAACCGTCCACCGCGCACACTCGTCCACCTCGCCAGCACACCGGGCCGTCAGCACCAGGCGCAGCTCCCCACAACGCGCCGCAGCCCAAGGGTGCGTGCAAGCCAGCGGACGCGAGGAGCCCCCGTGGAGGACACCCCGGCCATCGAGGTCAGCGACCTGACCTACGGGTACCCGGGTCGGGGCGAACCGGCCGTGGACCGCATGGACTTCGAGGTGCGCCCCGGCGAGGTGTTCGGGTTCCTCGGACCCAGTGGCGCCGGCAAGACGACCACCCAGCGGGCGGTGCTCGGCCTGGTCGAGGGCTGGACGGGCACGATCCGGGTGCTCGGCCAGGATCGTCGCGCCTGGGGCCGTGAGCTGTTCGACCGGATCGGCGTGTCCTTCGAGTTGCCGACCGGCTATCCGCGCCTGACCGCCGTCGAGGACCTGCGGCACTTCGCGAACCTGCACCACCGCCCGCACCGCGACCTCGAGGGGCTGCTCGACACGATCGGACTCACCGACGCCGCCAACGAACCGATCGCGAGCTTCTCCAAGGGGATGCGGATCCGGTTGAACCTGGCACGCGCGCTGCTGCACGGACCCGACCTGCTGTTCCTCGACGAGCCGACCGGCGGGCTCGACCCGGTCAACGCCGAACGGGTACGCGAGGTGATCCGCGCGGAGCGTGACCGTGGCGCCACGATCTTCGTCACCACCCACGACATGCACACCGCCGACGCGGTCTGCGACCGGGTCGCGTTCGTGGTCGACGGACGCATCGCGGCCTGCGATGCGCCGCGCGCGCTGCGACTGGCCCACGGCCGCCGCGAGCTGCGCGTCGAGCACCGGTCGGGCGAGCACCTGCTGACCTCGATGTTCCCGCTCGAGCAGGCAGCAACCGAGCTGGTGGCGCTGCTCGCCTCGGGCCACGTCGAGACGGTGCACACCACCGAGGCCAGCCTCGACGAGGTGTTCGTCACCGTGACCGGTCGGCGTCTGTAGTCGCCCCACGAGGATGCCGCCGTGAGGATCCAGCTCCGCCAGCTCGTCAGGACCGAGCTGCTGCTGCAACGACGCCACGGGGTGGTGGCGACCTCGGCGGTGCTGGGGCTGCTGCTGGTGGTGGCGCTGCTCGCCGTGCCCCCGGACTGGCGCGCAGGGCTGCTGCCGTGGGTGCTGCTGCTCGAGGTCGCCTCGATCGGCTTCTTCGTGCTGCCCGCGCTCGCGGTCATCGAGCGGGGCACCGGCGTCACCGCGGCCCTCGCGCTCACCCGGCTGCACCCCGCCACCGCGCTCGCGGTCCGGCTCGGCGTGCTGCTGCCCTCCGCGATGCTCACCGCGCTGCCCGCGATCCTGATCAGCGGCGTCGACCACGTGACGACCGTGCTCGCCGGGGTCGTGGTCGCGGTCGTGCTGTTCGCGCTGATCGCGGTGCTGATGGTCGGACGCGAGACGACCCTGGGTCCGTTCGTCGCCCGAAGCCCCCTGGTCGCCGCCCCCCTGCTGGTACCGGCCGTGCTCCACGGTTCGGGGGCCATCCGTGCGCCGGCGCTGTTCGCCTCGCCGGCCACCGGTGCGTTCGAGCTGCTGTCGGGATCCACCTCCTGGCTCCAGGCAACCTGGCTGCTGGCCTGGATCGCGGCGTTGGCCCTGCTCGCGATCCGACTCGGCGCGCACGCGCGTCCGGTCACGGGCAGCGTCACGGCCCGCACCCCGCGTCGGACCACGCTCGGCGGATCAGCCACGGACCGCCCGCGACCGTTCGCCTCCTTCGCCCGGGTCGACGGCCGGGCGCTGCTCGCGGACCGCGTACTGATCCTGCTGCTGCTCGGCATCCCGCTGATCGCGCTGGCGCTCAGGGCGGTGGCCGGGCCGGGCGTCGCGTGGGCACAGACGCAGTACGCGGTGGACCTCGGCCCGCATCTGCCGGCGATCACCGCCTTCGTGCTTGCCATCCACATCCCGACCATCCTGGGCCTGCTGGTCGGGCTGCTGTTCCTCGAGGACCGCGACGCGGGGCTCCTACCGACCCTGGCCGTGACCCCGGCGGGGGTGGGCACGCTGATCGCCTACCG
>SKJO01000310.1 GCA_007121975.1 Nitriliruptoraceae bacterium
ACCGGCTTCGAAGCGCAGCGCACCGGTGCCCCGGATCGGTTCGGCCGCCTGCGCCGGGTGCGCCGCGCCGGACACCAGTACCCCGGTGGCGAGCACGACGGCGGCCAGCGCGCCCAGCAGCGTCGCGGTCCCCGAGCGCTCAGGCATCGAGGTCGGCTGCCGCGACCCGCACGACGTCCGCGCCGAGCGCCACCAGCCGGGGCACGAAGTCGGCGTAACCGCGGTCGACGTGGTGGACGTCGCGGACCACGGTGCGCCCGGCGGCGACCAGGCCCGCCAGGGTGCCGGCCGCGCCGGCCCGCACGTCCAACCCGGTCAGCTCGGCGCCGTGCAGGGGGGCGGGTCCGCGGATCATCGCGTGGTGGCCGTCGACGACCACGTCCGCACCCATGCGGACCAGCTCGTTGACGAACGAGAAGCGCGACTCGAAGACGTTCTCGGTGCAGCGGCTCGTGCCGGCCGCCTGCGACAGCAGCACCATCAGCTGGGGCTGCAGGTCGGTGGGGAATCCGGGGTAGGGCAGGGTGACGACGTCGACGGCGCCGAGCTCCCCGGCGCGCACCTCGAGCGCGTCGGGCTCCTCGACCACCTCCACCCCGGCGGCGCGCAGCTTGAGCAGTGGCAGGGTCAGATCGGCGGGCCGGACCCGTTCGATGCGCACGTGTCCGCCGGTCAGGGCGGCGGCCACGGCGTAGGTGCCGGCCTCGATGCGGTCGGGGCAGGTCTGCCAGCTCACGCCGCGCAACGCCTCGACCCCTTCGATGTGCAGGGTGGGAGAGCCGATCCCCTCGATGTGCGCACCCATCGCCACCAGCATCCGGCACAGATCCTGGATCTCGGGCTCGCGGGCGGCGTTGTCGAGGTGGGTGGTGCCCCGGGCGAGCACCGCGGCCATGAGCAGGTTCTCGGTCGCGCCGACGCTCGGGAAGTCCAGGGTGATGCTTGCGCCGTGCAGGTCGGGCGCCACCACCTCGACGCCGCCGGGACGTTCGGTGACCTCGGCGCCCATGGCCCGAAGCCCCCGCAGGTGCAGGTCGATGGTGCGCGCGCCGATGCGGTCGCCGCCGGGCAGCGGCAGCCGGGCGCGGCGGGTGCGACCCACCAGGGGACCGAGGCACGAGATCGACGCGCGGATGCGGGTCACGGCGTCCGCCGGAGCGTCGGATGCGGGCTCGTCGATGGCGTGCACCCGGCACGTCTCCGCCTCGACGTCGAGGTCGACGCGGGCGCCCAGGCCCCGCAACACATCCGCCATGACCGGCACGTCCGCGATGCGCGGCACCGCCGAGAGCTCCACCGGTTCGTCGCTGAGCAGACCCGCCGCCATCAGCTTCAGCGCCGAGTTCTTGGCCCCCGAGAGTCGCACGGTGCCGCGCAGGGCGGCACCGCCGTGGACCACGAAGGCCTCGTCGGTGGGAGGGGGAGCAGCCATCATCGCCAGGGTACGGGCTCGGGCCACCGGCGGCGGACCCCGGCCTCAGTCCTGGCTGGTCCAGCCGGAGGCGACCTCGAGGCGCAGCTGCTGCTTGCGCAGCGAGGCGCGCAGCACCGCATCCTCCTGCTCGGCCAGGCGGCGTTCGAGGTGGGTGAGGCGGGCGCGGGCGCGCTGCTCGTCGATGTTGTCCGCGAGCTCGGCCACGTCCGCGAGCACGATCACCCGGTCGGTGCCCACGAACAGCAGGCCCTGGTGCACCGCGATGCGGTGCTCGACGCCGTCGGCGGTCCGCACCCGCAGCGGAGCGGTTTCCAGCGCCACCAGCGCCGGCTGGTGACCGGGGAGGATGCCGATCTCCCCCTCGACCGAGCGGGCATACAGTTCGGTGGCCTCGGCGGTGAGCACGTGGCGCTCGGCCGACACCACCTCGACGGGCATCGTGGCCATGGCTTCCTCCTCGCGCCGGGGCGCGGCTGCTTGCCGCGCGGGGGGCTGACTCAGCGCTTGAGCGCCTCGGCCTTGCGCAGCACGTCGTCGACGTCGCCGGAGTACAGGAAGGCCTGCTCGGGGATCTCGTCGAGCTCGCCGTCGATCAGCGCCTTGAACCCGGCGACGGTGTCGCGCACCGGCACGTACACCCCGGCGTTGCCGGTGAACTGCTCGGCGACGTAGAAGTTCTGGCTGAAGAAGCGCTGGGCCTTGCGGGCCCGGGAGACCACGACCTTGTCCTCCTCGGACAGCTCGTCGATACCCAGGATGGCGATGATGTCCTGCAGGTCCTTGTAGCGCTGCAGGACCTCCTGCACGCCGGTGGCGACCGCGTAGTGCTCGTCGCCGACGACGCCCGGGTCGAGGATGCGCGAGGTCGAGTCCAGCGGGTCCACGGCCGGGTAGATGCCGAGCGACGCGATGTCACGCGACAGCACCGTCTGGGCGTCGAGGTGGGCGAAGGTGGTGTGGGGAGCGGGGTCGGTGATGTCGTCAGCGGGCACGTAGACGGCCTGCAGCGAGGTGATCGAACGGCCCTTGGTCGAGGTGATGCGCTCCTGCAGCTGGCCCATCTCGTTGGCCAGGGTCGGCTGGTAGCCGGCTGCGGAGGGCATCCGGCCGAGCAGGGTGGAGACCTCCATGCCGGCCTGCACGAAGCGGAAGACGTTGTCGATGAACAGCAGCACGTCCTGGCGCATCTCGTCGCGGAAGTACTCCGCCATGGTCAGGG
>SKJO01000429.1 GCA_007121975.1 Nitriliruptoraceae bacterium
CAGCATCGGGGTGACGCCGGTCGCCCAGGACCACCGGGTCGGCGTCCAAGCCCTGCTCACGGAACCGGCGCACGTGGGCTGGAAGGCGGGTGCGGGCCTCGCTGATCGTCTCCGGCATCACCACTCCTGTACGTCATCACGTACATACTACGCTGCGGGCGGCCAAGTGCCAACAAGTTCCTCAACCTGGCGAATCCGGGCGTTTCCGCACGGTCACGAGCGGGTCTCGCCGTAGAACACCAGTCCTCGCTGCGTCAGCTCACGAGGCGCGGGCGACGAGCGCGAAACGTTCATCGTGTACCGCTCGGCCCCACAGCTGCGGGTCGTCGCTGAGGTCGTGGACGGCGAACGCCTCGACCAGCGGTGCCAGGGCGGCGGCGAGGGTGGCGGCGCCGACTCCGTCCAGCCACGGGAGCGCGGCTTCCAGGTCCGGGTCGCCCTCGTCGGTGGTGCCGTCGGGCTGGTCCCAGCGACCTTCGATCAGCACCAACGTCCCGCCCGGCCGCAGCAGTCGGGTCCAGGTCGCCAGCGTCCGGTGCGGGTCGGGCAGAGTCCAGAGCAGATGCCGGGCCAGCACCACGTCCACGGACGCAGGCGCGACCGGCGGATCGGCCGCGTCCCCCTGCTGGAACTCGACGTCAACGCCGGCCGTCGCCGCCTTGGCACGCGCGACCCGAACCATCTGGGCGGACAGATCGACACCCCGCAGGCCGTAACCCTCGCCAGCGAGCAGCACCGACAGCGTGCCGGTGCCACAGCCGAGGTCGACCACCTCGGCCCGCGGGGCCGGCAGCCACGACCGCAATCGAGCCATCCACGCTAGGCGGACGAGGCGAGCCGACAGGCCGTGGTCCGGCTCGTCGTCGAAGTCCACCGCCTGCGCGTCCCAGAACGCAGCGACGCGATCGCGCACGTTCTCGGCCATCATCCCCCCTTGACGTCCGCAACCTACTCACCCCACGCGGGCGCTGCAGAGACCGCTCGCGCGGATCCTGGCGAGGTCGTTACCGCGTGACGAGGCGAAGGTGGACGCCATGACGGTGAGTGAGCGCGCCCGGTGCGGGTGTCGGAGCGCGAAGAGTTGGGTCATCATCCCGTCCATCGAGAGGCCGACGATGTGAGCCTGCTCGATGCGGAACGCGTCGAGCAGTACGTCCGTGAAGACCGGCTCCCATGCCGTTGCCTGACGCGCCCCTCCCGTCAACAGCAGCCCCACGTCTGCGCTCGCCCCCGTCCGGTCGGCCCGGACCTCCACGTCGTCGATGGCGACCGTCCGCTCAAGCCTTGGCACAGCCCACCCCCGCCGTCCACTCCCTCGGACCGCTCCCTCGGACGGCTCAGGCGCCGTAACTACCGGAGCACACGATCGCACCCACGTCGGCCCGATGCCCCTGCCGATGCTGGCCAAGTGCGGTCGATGTCGAAGGGCCGCAGTCGCGGACCCCCTCGGCCTGCGTTCGTCCTCGCCGAATGGGATGCCGCCAGCGCAACGGACATGAGCGTCTGGCCGACGACGAGCGGGCGACCGACGAATCACGGCGATGGCGCGGCTCTCCGCCTAGTGCTAACCATGAGGGCGTTATGCTGCGGCAACCCGACCGTAGGAGCGGGGAATCGAGTGACCCACGACGACTCCGCCACACCGCCGCACTGGCGGGGCTACCCGCTGTTCGAGGCGCTGCACGGCCGCCGGTCGCGACGGGTCGGCATCGGCAATCGCGTGCCGGGTCCGCTGGCGCACCATACCGATGCCGAACCGGTGCCGCTGACCGAGGAGGAGGAAGCCGTCCTGGCCTTCGCCGCCTGCGGCTTCACCGGGCCTGCCCTCTCCGACCTCGACCTCGCGCCCGACGGGGCCGCGACGATGATGTCGGGCTTGCAGGGCCGGACCGTCAGCAGTCTCGATGCCATCCAGGCCGTGGCGGTGGTGGTGACCAATGACGAGGCCACTTACCTGTTGCGGCGACCAGCGGACCTCGCACCGGCAGAGGTCGCCCGGCTGGGGGAGCTGTCGGCCGCCCGCGACTACGTGGGTCTCGCCCGCGCCAGCCGTGTACGACTGCGCGACGGACGGGCCCGGCCGGACGCCGACCCCGGCCAGAACGTGGCGCTCAACCGGTGGGGGCTGCACGCGCCGGGGTCCAGCTACTTCCTGCCGATCAACGACCTGACCTACGCCTACATCAACGTGCTGCTGGAGGTGCTGGCCGAGCACAGCGGCTGGTTCATCGTCGACGAGCGCCGGAGCTTCCTGCCCGCTGGCCTCGCCGGCTTCGCACGGCGCAAGGGAGGACACCTCGACGACGACCCGGCAGCGGGCCGCACCGTGACGATCGAGGCGTTCGAGCGGTCGCTCGGCGAGCTGCTCAGCGTCGAGCAGGGCATGGTCGCGCAGAACCTCGGGCTGGCCTGCGAGGCGCTCGGGCTCGGCGGCTACACCAACTTCGCCGGCTTCGACGCGCCCTGGTTCCAGGAGCTCGGCTTCCGCATGGCCAGCATGCCCGCCAGCCGCTTCCTGGGGATGGCCGCGCCGCTGCGGCTGCTACTACGGCTGCGGCAGGACCCACCCGTCCACTACCCCTTGGGGCTGGAGACCACCGACGGCGAGGTCCTGCTGCGCAGCTACGCCCCGCCGTATTTCCCGTCGATGCGGGCGGCCGTGGAGGCCGTGGTGCAGCGCAAGCTCGGACCGGACGGCATCTATCGTGGCCGCGTCGGCGAGGGAGCGTGGCAGGACCCCGCAGCCATCGGCACCGGGATCTCGGCGATCAGCAACGAGGCAGTGGCAGCGACGGTGGCCTACTGCGAGTACGTCGCCGAGCGATACGGGCGTTTCCCCGCCTACATCCCCCCGTTCCGGGCCGTGTGCGGGTTCCAGGCTCAGCACCTCGACACAGCCTTCTACGACCGCTACTACCGCCCCGAAGCGCTGCCCGAGCAGCACCGCCGGCACTTCTCCTCGGAGCTGCATGGCGATGACGCTCCTGCCGACCGAGCGTGACAGCGAAGGGTGTTGTGCTCCGGTCGCCGCGTCAGGTGCCTTCAGCCCAGGTGAGCATGGCGTCGACCAGCCCCTGCGGGCACTCCCACGGGGTGAAGTGCCCGCAGGCCTCGAGGATGGCCACCGCCGGTGACGGGAGCAGCTCCTCGAGGCCTCGGCCGGGTCCTCGCCAGGGCTGGAACGGATCGTCGGCGCCCCACACGAGCTGACAGGGCACGGCGAGCTCGCCGAGGCCGACCGTCACCTGGGCGGTGTCCCGCGGGGTGAGTGCCACCAGGTGGCGCTCGAACGCCGCCCGACCGGCAGGGTCGCGGCACTTGCCGTCCCACAGGACGGCGTCGATGCCGTCCGCGGCAGCGGCGTCGGCGAACGCTCGGCGGATCTGCCAGCGCATGACCGGGTTGGGCACGAGGCCGAGTCGCGTCGCCGCCCGGTACCCGCCGACCCGGGACACGGCCTTGGCGAAGCGGGCCCGCGGCGCTGGCCACCACCCGTCGGCGATCGCGTTGGTCAGCGTCAGCCGACCCACGCTGCTCGGATGGCGCACCGCCATGATCTGCGCGACGGCCCCGCCCGAGTCGTGCCCGACGATCCAGGCGGGCGCCGATCCACGATCGGCGAGCCAGTCGGCGATGAGTCGCGCCGATCCGGCCAGCGAGTGATCTGCGGTCGGCGGCAGCCGCGTTCGCCCGTAGCCGGGCAGGTCCGGCGCCAAGCCTTGATACCCCGCATGCGCGAGCCGGACGAGCACCCGCTCCCAGACCGCCGCGCCGGTCGGGATGCCGTGCAGCAGCACCACCGGCGGTCCTTTGCCGGCGGTCAGCGCGGATACCTCTGCGTCGCCGACGGCCGCGCTCTGCCGCTCTACCGTTCGCATGTGGCCGCTCCAGTCTCCGCCCCGGCCGGTGTGCCCTCCGGACGCATACCAACCACAGATGGTACGCCCGCGGCGTCGCACTCGTGATCGCCATCCTCGGGGTTGTCGGGTTTGCCCCGTTGCGAACCACCGGGTCGCGAACACCGCCGGGTGTACGGGCCTCGCACTGGCCATGACCGGCCCGTCTCGCACTTCGGCGCCGCGGACGCCGCATCACCGCGGTCCGTCGAGCTGCACCCCGAAGCCATCGCGTGCCAGGCGGAGCACCACCTGTCCCGGGGCACGGAGATCCGTCACCTTCTGGGCCGACAGCACCTCCAGCTCCCGGAGCCGCTCGTCGAGTTCGCCGACACGTCGTGCCCGGCTCAGCAGCACCGCGTTGTGCCACACCTTCGCGCGCGACTCCCTCAGGAACCGCCGGGTCGCCCGCCGGTTGAACGGCGTCAACGCGCGGTCGAGCAACGTGCGGTCACCGGGCTGCTCGAAGGCCCGCAGCTCCCGGTCCTCGGCCTTGACCCGCGACGCGAGGATCTCGTCGATGTGCTCGTGATCGGCCCGGCGACGTGCGAGCAGCGCCGGGGTGTCGAACTCCTCGTCGGTGATGACCGCGAGCAGCGCCTGTGGCAGATCGTAGTTGATGTGGGCGTTCATCCCCACCAGCAGATGCCGCAGCGGGGGCAGCCGTTGCTGGCCGCGCCCCGAGGAGAAGGCGACCTGCCACGGCTCCGGCGCCGTCCCCGCACTCGTCCACTGCTCCAGTGCGTCGAGGTAGAGGTCAGCGAACGCGATGTCCCACTGCTCGGTCCAGTCCGGGTCGACGAACCTGCCGGCTTCGAGATCAGCAGCGACGGCTTGGGTCGTGCGCAGGTACGTGGCGAGGAACACGGCGTTGTCACTGGTGTCGGGTGACTCCTGCAGCTGCTGCAACAGCGCATGCATCCGAGTGACTAGCCGGTCGATCCGCCGCGTCGTGTCCACGCGCAGGACTCCTCAGGCGTTGCCGACCCCCGGCGGTGGGGGTCCGAGTCGGTCGATGGTGTAGCCCCGCGGGTACGAGCGATGGCGCTGCCGCGTGTGCCACACCGGGCGGCGACGTGGAGGCATCCGTGCCAGCGCCTTCGCCCGTGTCCGCATCGTCGCCTCGACGAGCCGGCGCTCCACCGCGGTGGGATGGGGGAAGCCGAACGCATCGAGCAGCGCAGCGTCCATCATGGCGTGCACCCCCCGAGCGCCGAGCGGCCACAGCGGCGCGGGCAGCAGCCAGCCGAGGAACAGATCGCGGGTGGCGCGACCCACGATCTCGTTGGAGCGCGCGTAACGGAAGTGCTCGACCTCGTACTCGCGGTTGAAGTGCTCGAAGGACGCGCGGTCGGTGGGCAGGTCCTCGATGCCCATGCGGGCGCCGACCTCGCGCCAGAACAGGAACGCGGACTCGCGCTCGTGCTCGGTAGGGGGGCGCCATCCGAAGCGGGCGATCCAGCGCTGCGGCTCGAACGTGAACGTGCTCAGCACGTACAGGTAATCGACGTTGCGGATCCGGTACCGCCCGTGAAGGGCGTTCATCCGCGCGATCGCCCGCCGGCCCCGCGGGCTGTCGTAGCCGTGCTCGACGAACTCGGCGATCAGCAGGTCGGTGTCGTCGTAGCGGCGCTGCGGGCGCTCGCGGAACTCGCCGGTGCGTGCCAGCAGACCGGAGATGCGCGGCGAGGCGAACGTCCGGAACAGCGCGAACTCGAGTGCCCGGGTCGAATCCCACGGGAACTCCACCATCCCCGACAGGCGCACGATCTCCTGGTGGTCACGCTCGGGATCCAGGGATAGGATCCGCTCACGCACGGCGAAGCGGCGGCGCGGACCGACACGCGACGCACGGCGCGGTGACCCGTGGGGTGGCACCAACCCGCCTCCTCGTCCCCTGGGCCGCGCCCAGAACCTGGCTACGGAGGGGCGGGGCCGGGCAGGAGTGTACGGGACCAGGGGGCCAGGAGGGGGAGCAGATCGATGCGTGTACTGGTGACCGGTGGGACCGGGTTCGTCGGTGCCCACGTCGTCGGCGCGCTCCGGGCCCACGGCTACGCGGTGACGCTGCTGGCCCGACGCCCAGGACGCGTGGCCGATGCCTTGGAGCCGCTGGGCGTGGACACCGGCGATGTCGAGGTCGTCGTCGGCGAGGTCACCGACCCGCACGCGGTGGGGCGGGCGCTGCGGGGCGCGGACGCGCTCGTGCACGCCGCCAACATCTACAGCCTCCATCCGGCCCACACCTCGGCGATGTGGAGGGTCAACGTCGACGGCACCCGGCTGCTACTGCATGCTGCCATCGAGCGCGGCCTCAGCCCGGTCGTGTACGTGTCGTCGATGACCGCCCTGCTCCCCGGCGACGGGCTCACCCGCGACACGCCTGTCGGGGCGCCGCGCCTGCCCTACCCGCGCTCCAAGGCGGTGGCCGAGCGCATCGCCGCCCGGCTCCAGGACGACGGGGCTCCGGTCGTGATCACCAGCCCTGCGTCGGTGCAGGGGCCGCACGACCCCAACATGGGCGAGAGCGCGAAGGGGGTGCGTGCCCTGCTGCGCAGCGCCCCGCGCGTGTGCGCACCCGGCGGTTTCGGCGTGATAGACGTTCGCGACGTCGCCGCCGCCCACGTTCGCCTCCTCGAGCGACCGACCCGCCCTGCGCGCTACCTGATGGGTGGGCACTGGCTGTCGATGAACACGACCTACGAGTTGCTGGAGACGGTCACCGGCCGGCGCCTGCGCCGGCGCGACGTCCCGATCGGAGCGCTGCTGGCCGGAGGCCGCGCCGTGGACGTCGCTGCGCGTGTCGGCCTCGAAACGGGGTTCTCGCACGGCACGGCCTGGCTGATCGCCAACTTCGGGGCCTTCGACGATGCCGACACCCGGCGCGAGCTGGGCGTCCAGTGGCGCGACCCGGAGAACACCCTGCGCGATACGGTCGCCTGGCTGCACGCTGCGGGGCACCTCACGACTCGGCAGGCCGGCGACGCCGCGGTGTACGCCCTAGCGCCCTTGCGTCACTGAGCGGTCGTCGGCGGAAGCGGCCGCCGCCACCCGGCGCATGCCGATCTGGAGCGCGACCAGGCCGGCCAGCGTGCCGCCGAGCAGCAGGGCGAAGGTGGCGGTCGCCGCGGGCCCGCCGGTGAAGTCCTCGGTGGCCCGGAGGGCCCCGAGTGCCACCAGCGCCAGGCCCAACGTGGCGCTCTCGACGTGCAGGCGCAGGGCGCTCCAGCGCGCCTCGAACAGGAACGCCAGCCACATCGCCCCGATGAAGGCCAGGAAGGATGCCAGCGTGCGGGTCGTCAACGGACTCACCTGCCACGGCCACAGCACGATGCCGAGCTCGGGCCTTACGTAGAACGCGAGCGCCACGACGATCTGCATGACCCCGACGGAGCCCACCAGGCGCCGCACCCACCGCGGCACCAGCGGAGTGCCCGCAGCCGGGAGGCCAGGGTCGTATCGTCGGTTGCGCAGCCACACGGCCGGCAGCAGCACCGGGGTGACGAGATACACAACAAGCCACGCCCAGAACGACACGTGACCGTGGCTGAAGAGCTCCCAGTGCAGCAACGTGGCGCCGAGCAGACCCACGGTCAGGACCGTGGCGACGAGGAACACCAGGCTGATGCGGTGCCACGCGCCGACCCGCAGCGAACGCAGGAACAGCACCGCCCCCGCGGCGTAGCCGCCACCGACGGCCAACGAGGTCATCTTCGGGCCCATGGGCCAGGCCCACAAGGTCTGGGTGTCGCCGGGGAACAGGTACAGGATCACGCCGGCGGCAGCCAGGATCGGCGCGACCAGCAGCGCCACCCACCAGGTCACTCGCAAGACACGGTCATCGCGAGGATCCTCAGCCATGCCCGTCAACCGTTCATCCCCTCGACGCCACATCGGTCATACTGCTTCGTTCGAGATCATGGCTGGTCCCCCTCCCCACGCCGGATCGAGCCTGACTATCCCATCTCGGCGTGCCGAACACAAGCGTGCCGTCCCGGGGGCGCGCCCGGCCGGTCGGGCGCCCAGCTACGCTGCTTCGCGAGGTGAAGGCGGCGGTCGCCGAAGCCCTGCCTCCGGGGGCCTCGGCGTGCGACGCCACGCTCCGGCGAGGGCGCGAAGCAGGCCGGGCCAGTGGATGGCGGTCGGGAGACGGATGAGTGAGTGAGGAGTCCTCCCGCCGGGGGCCCCCTGGCGACGCCCGGCGGAAGTTGCCCGGCGTGCGCGAGAGCCGGCTGGCACCCGACATCGCCGCTCGGTTGCCGTCGTCGACCCTGCCGCCTCCGTGGGAAGCTACCGTCGACGCGGTGCTGTGGACCCACCGTGCGACGGCTGCGGCTTGCACGGCACTTCCCCCGGGGGTCCGAGGCCGCCGGGTGGTCAGGTTGGCCGTCGCAGGATTCGTGCGGTACCACCGAACGCCAGTGGGTGCCTACGACGAGCTGCTGGCCTCGCCCACGCTCGTGGGTGGCGGCCTGTGGCGCCTGCACTTGCCGCTGATCGCCGTCGACTCGCTGGCCTCCCTGCACGCGGGGCGTGCCCACTGGGCGTTACCGAAGACGCTCGCCGAGTTCTCGGGAGCACCCGCCTCCCGGCGCTCAGTCGAAGCCCGAGGCCCTGGCTGGTCGCTGCACGCCGCAGTCGTCGCCCGTGGGCCGACCGTGCCCGTGTGGATGCGGGTCTCGCTGGCCCAGGTGCGAGGCACCGGCGAGGTCGTCACGTTCCCCGTGGTGTTTCGGGGCCCGGCACAGCTGGCGCGTGTCGAGGTGACGCTCAGCGAGTCGGCATCCTTCGCCGACTGGCTGCGCCCGGGCATCCATCTCGGCGTGCTGTTGCGCGGCGTCCGCATGCGCTTGGGCCGTGCTCGCTGACTCCACCCTGACCCGGCTCCCCGCGAACGTCGGCGCAGGGGGCGTGTACTACAGATCGCTCTGCGCCTGCCGGTGTCGTGGACCGTGCCTGATGAGGATCGCAACAGCTCTCACGTCGCCTTGCTTCCCCCCCAGATCACGGACCGTGCTGAAGCTCCAACACACACCACGTCGGGATGACTGGCGGTGGGGATGGCTAGCAGCGCGATCGTCACCGGCGGGGCGTCTGGGATCGGGCTGGCCCTCGCCCGCCAACCTGTGGACCGGGCTTCACGTCGTGGTCGCAGACATCGACGGTGACGCGACAGCCGCAGTCGCAGACCAGCTCGGGGTCGCCGCGGAGGGCGCGCAACTGGAAGACGCCGACGCGGGGGCCGTGGCCGACCTGGTCGACTCGATCCACGACCGGCACGGATGTCAGCCAACCGCACGCCGGACCTCGTCGCGGCTGGTCGCGACGTCCAACCCCGCGACCCTGGCGGTGCCCGACTGCAGCGGCAGCAGGGTCTGGAGCACCCGCATCGTGGTGGTCTTGCCCGCCCCGTTCGGACCCAGCAGCCCGAGGATCTCACCGGAAGCGACCTCGAAGCTCACCGCACCGAGGGCACGTATGGCCCCGAAGCGATGTACGAGATCGGCAACCTCGACCACCACGTCCCCGGTGCCGATCCGGTGGCTGCAATCACCCGTGGAGTTCACGGTCGTGCTCGTTGATCTGCAGGCTCAGCCCCTCCGGGTCACAGACCCGGAACGAGCGACCGTAGGACTCGTCCACGACACCCGTGGCCGGCTCGTACCCCGCCGTACGCAGACGGGCAACGACCTCCTCCAGCGGCTCGTCGGCCTCGAACGCCAACTCCACCGCCAGCCCCCACCCGGCACGACCGCATGCGCCCGGCTGGCAGCAGCATCGCCGGCAGGTCAACCACGTAGCGGATCGGCAGCGGCCGCATCACCGCTGCTCCCCGTGGTCGGCCGCCAACCGGTCGAGCTCACGCTCCAACGCCTGCATCGTGAACCGCTTCAGCGACACGCCCTCGTCGATCGCGGCGTGCTTGACCCGCCGGACCAGGTCCGTGGGGAGGTAGACGTTGAACTGCTGCTCGCTCGCCATGATCCAAGGCTATGGTCCTAGGTCTCTAGAGACAAGACCGAACTCGCCGCTCTCGCAGGTTCCCCGAGCAGGCCGCGACACCGCGGCGTCAACATCCGCGCCCTCGCCCCCCACACCCGCCCGCCGGTCAGTACCCCACCACGACGCTCTGCGCAGCGACGAGCGCCAAGCCGGTTCAGACGATCACGACGATGCAGTTGCAACGGGCGTTAGTGCCTGCCTTTGACGGCGTGTCGGCGCCTCGGTGTGGTTGTCGGTCGCGTCGCGCTTGGTACGGCAGATCGACACCTGCACTGAAGGTGATCCACGACACCTGCCACGCTCTGAGG
>SKJO01000182.1 GCA_007121975.1 Nitriliruptoraceae bacterium
CACGGCGGCGTGCTCGGTTTGTCGCGGGCAGGTGGCCCCGGGGCCCCCGGGGGCGATGGCCGGGGGAGGCGGAGGGCGCGGGCCCCGGCGGTCAGGTGCGGCGGTCGGTTTCCGGCGCGACCTCGCCTCCCGCGCCGGCGGAGGCCAGCAGTTCACGCACGGCCGGCTCCTGGAGCAGACGCTGCCCGGTGCGCAGCGTCGTGGCGACGGTGTCCATGATCACCCCGGCGATCGCCACGATGCCCACCGCGGCGAGCAGCACCACCGCCGGGGGGAGCACCAGCGCGAAGAACTCCCGCGACAGCGGCACGAACAGCGCCAGCAGGAAAGCGATGCCCGACCCGTAGACCAGCGCGTGGCGCAGCAGGTTCATCGGCCGCGAAAGCAGCCGCAGCACCAGCAGGCCCAGTCCGAACAGCGTGATGGTGGCGGTGGTGCGGGCTGCCTCGAGCCCGACGGCCTCGACGGTCTGCGCCAGCCAGTAGGACGCAAAGGTGGCGACGCCGGCCGCGATGCCGGCCGGGACGGCGAAGGCGACCGCACGGCGCAGGAAGCCGGGTCGCGCCGCGCGGTGGTGGGGCTCGAGCGCGAGGAAGAAGGCGGGGATGCCCACGGTCAGGCTGCCGACCAGCGAAAGGTGCCGGGGCAGGAACGGGAAGGGAAGCTGGGCGACCCCCACGGCGATGGCCAGCAGGGTGGCGTACACGGTCTTGGTCAGGAACAGGTTGGTGACCCGCTCGATGTTGCCGATCACCCGTCGGCCCTCGGCCACGATGTCGGGCAGGCTCGAGAAGTCGCTGTCGAGCAGGACCAACTGCGCCACGCTGCGGGTGGCGCCGGCGCCGTCTCCCATGGCGATGCCGATGTCGGCGTCCTTGAGGGCGAGCACGTCGTTGACCCCGTCCCCGGTCATGGCCACGACCGCGCCGTTGCGCTGCAGCGCGGCGACGAGCCGACGCTTGTCGTCGGGCGTGACCCGGCCGAACACCGCGGTGTCGGCCACCACGGCGGCCAGCTGTCCGGGGTCCTCGGGTAGGTGCAGGCCGTCGATCGCTTCGAGGTCTGCTGCCTCGACGTGGTGATCGGCCTCCTCGTAGCCGGGGAGCACCCCCACACGGCGGGCCACGGCCGCGACGGTCCGGGGATGGTCGCCGGAGATCAGCAGCGTGCGCACGCCCTGGTCATGGAAGAAGCGGATCGTGTCGAACGCATCGCTGCGCAGTTCCTCGGCGAGCAGGACCACCGCGAGCGCACGAAGGTCGTCGGGTAGCCGGGGTTCGGACAACCGCTCCCGACTGGAGGCCAGCAGAACCACCCGCTGGCCGGTGGCGACGGCCGCATCGACCCGGGCACTGAGCGTCGGATCTGCGGGCATGGCGCGCAGCAGGACGTCGGGGGCACCGAGCACGTAGGTGCCCTGGTCCGCGAAGCTCGCCGCGCTCCACTTGCGCGCCGAGGAGAAGGGCACCGCGCCGGTGGATCGCCAGGACATCGGTGGGCGGCAGCCGGCGGCGATCGCGCGCAGCGTGGCGTTGGGTTCGAGTTCCGAGGCGGCGAGCGCGCCGAGCGCATCACGCACCGCCGCCTCGTCGATCTCGTCTTCAGCGACCAGCAGCTCGAGATCATGGAGCCGAATCTGGCCGGTGGTCAGCGTGCCGGTCTTGTCGAAGCAGACGGTGTCGACCCGAGCCAGGGTCTCCACCGCCGGCAGCTCCTGCACCAGCACGCTTCGCTGGCCGAGCCGGACCACCGCGGCGGCGAACGCCACGCTGGTCAGCAGCACCAGTCCTTCGGGGATGATCGCGATGGTGCCGGCAACGGAGCCGGCCAGCGCCTGGCGGACCCCCTGGGCCTGGAGCAGCTGGGTCACCAGCAGCAGCAGTGCGGTGGGCACCAGGATCCAGGTCACCACCTCGAGGATGCGGTCGATGCCCCCGCGGAGCTCGGAGTTGACCAGCGTGAACTGCCGGGCCTGCTCGGTGAGTCGGCCGGCGAACGACTCCCCGCCGACGCGGGTGGTCCGCACCCGGCCCGAACCCGCCGCCACGAAGCTGCCCGAGAGCACCTCGGCGCCGGCGACCTTGGGCACGGCGTCGGACTCCCCGGTCACCAGGGCCTCGTTCATCTCCAGTCCGATGGCGTCGACGACTTCGCCGTCCACCGCGAGCTGGTCCCCCGGGGAGATCAGCAGCAGGTCGTCGACCACCAACTGCGAGGTGTCGAGTTCGAGCTGTTCACCGTCGCGCACGACCCTGGCACGCGGCGCGCTGATCACGTTGAGCCGGTCCAGGGTGCGCTTGGCCCGCACCTCCTGGGCGATGCCGATCAGCGTGTTGGCGATGGCGACCAGCCCGAACAGCGCATCCTGGATCGGTGCGACGATGAGGATGACCAGCAGCAGGCCACCGATCAGCGCGTTGAACCGGGTCAGGACGTTGGCGCGAACGATCTCCTCGATCGTGCGTGTCGCGGCACCACCCACGTCGTTGATCTGACCGTCGTGGACGCGTTGTTCGACCTGCTCGGCGCTGAGTCCTCGGAGCTGCCACCGGTGGTCGGGCGCCGGCTGGCCACCCGGCGGTGGTGGAGGTTGGGGTCGGTGCACGGACGGCTCCCGAGGACGGATGCCAAGCCTAGGCCG
>SKJO01000403.1 GCA_007121975.1 Nitriliruptoraceae bacterium
GAGGTGCCGCTGCTCGGACGCGAGGATGCGCTGGCCGCGGCGGTGGCGGGCTGGCAGCCCACACCGCCCCGCACCCCGGGGGGGCGGCTGCTGGTGGCCGCCTGGGCCGGGCCGCTGACCGCCTTCGGGTTGCTGCTGGCCGTGCTGTCGGGCCGGCGGCCGGTGTGGTCGCACGCGGGGCGCTGCTTGCTCATCGAGAACGTCGGCGGGGTGTCCGCCTTCGCCCTGCGCAGCGTGGGCGCGGAGGCCAACACCATCGGCCAGGTGGTGCTCACCCGCCGCACGGCGATGACCGAGGCACTGCTGGCCCATGAGGCGATGCACGTGCGCCAGGCGGAGCGGCTCGGCCCGCTGATGCTGCCCGCCTACGTCCTGCTCGCCGCCCGCTACGGCTACCGCGACCATCCGCTGGAGCGCGCGGCGCGGACCCATGCGGCCCGGGCGACCGCGCTCAGCTCTCCCCCGGATCCTCCCGCACCCGCACGGTGAGCCGCGGCGCGGCGTCGTCGGCCCCGCGCTCGCCCGGGTCGTCGGGCGCAGAACCCGAGTCGGGGCCGGAACCGAGGTCGGGGCCGGAACCGAGGTCGGGCAGGTGGCGGTCGACGTCGATGGCCTCGAGCTCGTCGAGGTAGCTGGACAGCTGCCGGGTGAGCACCCGCCGGTAGCGGCGCGCGAAGGTCCGCAGGTCACGGACCCGCTCCTCGATCACGGCGCGGTGCTCACGGGCGTCGACGAGCTCGGCGCGGGCCCGGGCCCGGGCGTCGGCGAGCACCTCGTCGGCTTCCTGCCGGGCGGCCTCGCGCTGCTCGTCGGCCTCACGCTCGGCCGACGCACGCAGCTCGGCCGCCTCCTGCTGGGTGCGGTCGCGCAGCCCCATCAGGTCCGCCTGCGACTGCTCGCGCCAGGCCAGCACGGCCTGTTCGCTGCGCGAGCGCCAGTCGGACAGCTCGGCATCGGTGCGCGCGCGCAGCTCGTCGCACTCCTGCTCGACGCGTTCGAGCTCGGCAGCGGCCGCGGCGGACTCCTCGTCGAACACCCGCCGGGCCTCGGCGCGCAGCTGCTCGAGGGCCTCGGCGGCCTCGGCCTGCTCGGCCTCGAGCGCCGCCCGGGTGGCCGCACGCAGCTGCTCGGCATCGGCGTGAGACACGTTGCGCCGCTCGACCACCTCCGCCTCGAGCTGCTCGCGCAGCTCGGCCGCTTCAGCCTCGAGCCGCGCCATGGCCGCGGCCGCGTGCGCCTGCTCGGCCTCGAGCGCCGCCCGGGTGGCCGCACGCAGCTGCTCGGCATCGGCGTGAGACACGTTGCGCCGCTCGACCACCTCGGCCTCGAGGCGTTCGCGCCGGGCGCGCAGCTGCTCGTCGGCCTGGCGCTGGTAGACCTCCACCCGCTCGACGGTCTCGGCGACGATGCGCTGCGACTCGGCGTCGGCCTCGGCGCGCTGCGCCTCGAGCTGCTCACGGGCCTCGTGGCGCTCGTGCTCGAAGGCCTCCCGCTCCGCGGCGAGCGCCGCCCGGTCGTCCTCGAGGCTGCCGAGCACCTCGCCCAGCCGTCGCTCGGTGTCCTCGAGGTCACGGCGCAGGGTCTCGATCTGCGCGTCGGCGTCCTCGATCTGCCCGGCGAGCCGGGCGAGCAGGTCGTCGACCTCGGCGACGGCGTAGCCGCGCAGCGCCTGGCGGAACTCGTGCCCGACGATCTGCTCCGGCGTCAGCGTCACGCTCGCTCCCTCCTGCCGGGGTCCCGGGGTGGGACCGTGGCTACAGCCCGATCCCGCGGATGATGTTGATCAGGATCCGCACCCCGATGAACACCACGATGATGGACAGGTCGAGCGCGATCCCGCCCAGCCGCAGCGGCGGGAGGACCTTGCGCACCGGGGCGACCACGGGCTCGACCAGCCGGCGCACGCCGAGCACGAAGGGCACCAGCGGCTCGGGCGGTCGCGGCACCCACGAGAAGATCACGTGCAGCAGCAGCACGAACCAGTAGACCTCGAGCACGAGGACGAGGGCGGCTCCGACCGGACTCACGCGCCGCTCCCGGCCGGCAGGCGGTAGCCGAGCGTGCTGAGCCGGCCGCGTTCGTCGTCGGCGAGCTCGAGCCCGTCGGGCACCAGCAGGAAGGCCCGGGTACCGACCTTGGTCAGCGATCCGTCGAGCGCGTAGGTGAGTCCGGACACGAAGTCCACCACCCGCCGGGCGTCGACGCGGTCGGCCTCCGCGAGGTCGAACAGGACCGGCTGACCCGAGCGGTACCGGGCCGCGACCGCCTCGACGTCGTCGAACGCCGCGATCTCCACCACCGCCACCGGAGCCACCGGGGCCGAGGTCACGGGGCGCACGTGGACGTCACGGGGGCGCAGCGGGTGCACCTCGGCCTCCTCGCGGGGGGGTGCCGGCCGGGGTCGATCGCCGCCGGTGTCGTGGTCGGGCACGAAGCGTTCGGGCAGTTCGTCGTAGCCCTCCTCGGCCTCCTCGCGCAGGCCGAGGTAGATCAGCGTGCGGTGCCACATGCCCCGGCTCATCGCTCCTCCTGACTCGGCGACCACGGCCCCTGCCCCCGGGGGCCGAACAGCGCCGTGCCGATGCGCACCATGGTCGCCCCCTGCTCCACGGCGGCCTCGAGATCACCCGACATCCCCATCGACAGGTGCACGACCTCCGGGAAGCGCGACTGGGCCTCGTCGCGCAGTGCGCGCATCGTGGCGAAGTACGGGCGCGCCGCCGCCACCGGGTCGTGACCCGGCGGTGGCATCGGTGGCATCGTCATCAGTCCCTCGACGGCGAGGTGGGCTCGACCGCGAGCGTAGGCGACGAGGTCGAGAGTTTCGTTCACCGCGCACCCGCCCTTGGCCGGATCATCCCCCACGTTGACCTGGACGAGCACCCGCTGCAGCACGCCGAGCAGCTGGGCGCGTGCCGACAGGGCATCGACCAGCGAGCGTCGGTCCGCGGCATGCACCAGGACGTGGCGACCGACCACGTCACGGACCTTGTTGCGCTGCAGCTGGCCGATCAGGTGCCAGCGGGCCTCGGGCACCAGGGGGGCCTTGGCCCGCCACTCCTGGACCCGGTTCTCGGCCAGGTCCGGCAGCCCGGCGGCGATCGCGGCGCGCGCGAGCTCGGGCGGGTGGGTCTTGGTCACCCCGATGATGCGCACGTCCACCGGCCGCCGTCCCGCCGAGCGCGCGGCCTCGTCGACGCGGTCACGGACCGCGGCGAGGTTCTCGGCCACCTGCTCGGCGGAGAGCATCAGCCCCCCGTCATCTGAGGAAGGGGGGGACGTCGAGGTCGTCGTCCTCGTCGACGGGGTCCGGCACCGCGCGGGGCCGGAACACCTCGTCGTCATCGACGTCGTCGATCACGATCGGCGGCCGCGACGCAGGGGCCCCGGTCGTCGGTTGCGGCTCCGGGCGCTCAGGCTCGGGCTCGGGGGCCGGCGCGCTGGCCACGAAGGCGCCGGACTGTTCCACGTGACCGTCGAACTTGTCGAAGCCGGCCGCGATCACGGTGACCTTGACCTCGTCGCCGAGCGAGTCGTCGATCACGGCCCCGAAGATCACGTTGGCATCGGGATCCGCCGCCCGGGTGATGACGTCGGCGGCCTCGTTGACCTCGAACAGCCCGAGGTCGCTGCCGCCGGCCAGCATCAGCAGCACCCCGCGGGCGCCGTCGATCGACGCCTCGAGCAGTGGGGAGCTGATCGCGAGCCGGGCCGCCTCCAGCGCCCGCGAGTCCCCGCGGGCGCGCCCGATGCCCATCAGCGCGCCCCCGGCGTCGCGCATCACGGTGCGCACGTCGGCGAAGTCGAGGTTGATCAGCCCGGGGGTCGTGATCAGGTCGGTGATGCCCTGCACGCCCTGCAGCAGCACGTCGTCGGCGAGCGCGAAGGCCTGCACGACCGAGGTCTCGCCATCCGCGATCTCGAGCAGTCGGTCGTTGGGGATGATGATCAGGGTGTCGACCTGCTCCTTGAGGTTGACGATGCCCTCGTCCGCCTGCCGGGAGCGTCGCCGGCCCTCGAAGGTGAAGGGACGCGTCACCACCCCGATCGTCAGCGCCCCGAGCTCCTTCGCGACCTCGGCGACGACGGGGGCCGCCCCGGTGCCCGTACCTCCGCCCTCCCCGGCGGTGACGAACACCATGTCCGCGCCCCGCAGCACCTCGACGATCTCGTCACGGTGGTCCTCGGCGGCCCGCACCCCGATCGCCGGGTCCGCGCCGGCGCCCAACCCCCGGGTCAGGTCCCGGCCGATGTCGAGCTTGACGTCCGCATCCGACATCAGCAGCGCCTGGGCATCGGTGTTGATCGCGACGAACTCCACCCCCCTCAGGCCCGCGTCGATCATCCGGTTGACGGCGTTGACGCCGCCACCACCGATCCCCACGACCCGGATCTCCGCGAGGTAGTTCGTGGGCTTGCCCGCCATCAGTGCGCCTCCTTGGTCCGGGATGCCCGTGCGTCGGGCGCGCTACCCGGATCCGTCCGCGGACCGAGCCGGTGGGAACCGGCGTCCGCTCTGGGTTCGGTGGGGCGACCAACGGCCGCGTCCCCCGGGGCAATCTCGTCGTGTCGTGCTCGTCGTGCCGTGCTCATCGGGGCATCATCTCGGGGCATCAACTCGGGGCATCATCCCGGCAGGGTGACGCCCCGCCCGCTGACCTGAACCGCCGCCCGGCCTGAACCGCCGCCCGGGCCTGAGGAGCGGCTGAAGCCTCAACCTCGTGTAGAGCGTTAGAGTTATGTCAACCTCTGCCGTGGGGTGAAGGTAGACGGCGCGGCTCCCGACGGTCAACCGGTCCCCTGTCCACGCGGCCCACGCCGCGGTCGCAGCGCTGGCCCGATCGACGCCCGGCAGCCACCGCCGGCGCTGCCCGGCCCCCAACGCACGGCCACGACCCTCATGGCCCCATCACCACCGGTGCGCGCGGCGCCCGCACGTCCACCCGGTGCACCGGGGTGTCCCCGACGTCCTCGAGCACGGCACCGAGTGCCCGCACCTTCTCGTCGAGCCGCTCCGCGCGGCCGAAGTGCACCTCGAGCCCGGAGCGCAACTGCAGGGTCAGCTCGTCGGGACCAGCGGCCTCGTAGCGCACGACGCTCGCACGCAGGGGCCCGGACAGCCCCTGCCACACGGCATGCGCGTTGGCCACGGCCGGAGCGGAGCCGACCCGGCTGCCGAGCTCGGGGGCGGCGTCGGCGATCTGCACCACCGGCAGGTCCTCGCCGGCCGCCTCGTCGACCACGATCCCGTCGCGGTCGATCAGGACGGCCGCGTCGCGGCCTTCCACCCGCAGCACCGGCGAGCGCTCGCGGACCTCGATCTGCACGGTGAGCGGATCGAGCCGTCGGACCGTGACCGTGCGCACCAGCGGCAGCGCGACGACCCGGGCCTCGACCTCGGACGGGCGCAGCCGTACCGACGACGAGCCGAGCTCGACCGCGGCGTGCTCGAGTACCTGCTCGGCCGCCAGCCGCTCGGTGCCCACCACCTCCACCTGCTCGATGGCGACCAGCGGGCTGCGCTCGAGGGCGACGAGCGCCGCGAGCACGACCAGCCCGACCAGGACGATCCGGGTGCGGCGCCAGCGACGTTGTCGCCGCTCGGTGCGGATCTCGCGACGGCGCTCCGCGATCCGGGCGTCCATCAGCGCTCCCGACCCGGCGACGGGTCGATCCCGCCGTCGGCGAAGTCGCCGAGCATGACCACCTCGGTGTGCAGGAGCACCCCGGCGTGCTCCCAGACCCGGGTGCGCACCTCGCGCAGCACCGCGCGCACATCCGCCGAACGGGCACCGGGTCGGGTGACCACGAAGTTGGCGTGGCGCGACGACACCCGCGCGCCGCCGACCGCGATCTGCTTGCCGCCGGCCGCGTCGATCAGGCGTCCGGCGGCGTCCCCGGGCGGGTTGGTGAACACCGAGCCGCAGTTGGGTTCGTTGAGGGGCTGGTGCGCGCGGCGCCAGGCGCGGATCTCGGCGATCTCGGCGCGCACCGTGGCGGCATCGCCCTCGGCGAGCTCGAGCACCGCGGCCACCACCACCGCATCCGAGGGCAGCACGCTGCGGCGGTACCCCAGCTGCAGCTGGGCCGCCGGCCAGGTCTCGCGCACCCCCGAGGACAGCCGCACCACCTCGACCTCGACCAGATGGTCAGACATGTCGCCGCCGTGGGCCCCGGCGTTCATCCGTACCGCACCCCCGAGCGTGCCCGGCACCGCGCAGGCCCAGGCGAAGCCGGTCAGCCCGGCATCCGCGAGCTGGACCGCCAGGGTGGGTAGCGGCTCGGCGGCTCCGGCACGCACCCGAGCGCCGTGCACGCTGCGCCCGCGGAAACCGGCCCCGAGCAGGATCGCGATCCCCGGCCAGCCCGCGTCGGCCACCAGCAGGTTCGAGCCGCGGCCGACCACGGTGACCGGCAGACGGTGCTCGGCGGCCACGCGACCGACCACGGCGAGGTCGTGGTCGTCCTCGGCCACCACCAGGGCCCGGGCCGGTCCGCCCACGCGCAGGGTGGTCTGGGCGGCCAGGGGCGCCTCGGGACGCACACGGCCGTGCAGGTCGCGCTCGAGCAGGGCGACGACCGGGTCGCTCATCTGAGCCCACCTCCCAGCCGGGCGAGCAGCGCCGGGCCGATCTGGGTGACGTCGCCGGCGCCGGTGGTCAGCACCAGGTCGCCGGGTTCGACCACGCCGAGCAGCGTGTCGACGAGGTCACCGAGGTGCGGGACGTACAGCACGCTGGCACCGGCGGCCTCGGCGGCCTCGGCGACCAACCGGCCGGTGACGCCGGGAACGGGGCGTTCGCTGGAGCCGTAGACGTCGGTGACCACCACGATCTCCGCGGCGGCGGCCGCCCGGCCCAGCTCCTCGCCGAGCACCGCGGTACGGGAGTAGCGGTGGGGCTGCACCACGACCACCACCCGGCGCGGCTCGTCGGCGCGTGAGGCGGCCAGCGTGGCCCGCAGCTCGGTGGGGTGGTGGGCGTAGTCGTCCACCACGCTGACCCCGCCGGCATGTCCCAGCCGCTGGTAGCGCCGCGCAGCGCCCGCGAACCGGCGCAGGCCCACGGCGGCCGCTTCGAGGTCCAGGCCCAGCTCGCGCACGACGGCGAGCGCCGCAGCGGCGTTGAGCACGTTGTGGCGGCCGGGGACCGACAGCCGGAAGCGGACCAGCGTCTCGCCGCCGGCGCGCAGCTCGTGGTCGCCGTCGGGTCCGGGCAGCACGCGCAGCTCAGCGCGCGGGTCGGTGCCGAAGGTCACGACCGGAGCTTCGATGCGGGCGGCGAGGTCAGCCGCCCCGGGGTCGTCGATCCCGAGCACGGCCGGAGCACCCGAGCGCCGGGCGGCCAGGAACGAGCGGAACACCTCGGCGACGGCCGCGTCGTCCTCGAACTCGTCGGGGTGGTCGAGTTCGATGTTGGTGACCACGGCGAGGTCGGGGCGGAACACCAGCAGGGAGCGGTCGGACTCGTCGGCCTCGGCGACGAACACGCCGTCGGTCCCGCCGTGGGCGTTGGTGCCGATCTCGTTGAGCGAACCGCCGATGGCGAAGCTGGGGTCGAGCCCGGCGGCATGCAGGGCGACCACCGCCATCGAGGTCGTGGTCGTCTTGCCGTGGGTGCCGGCGATCAGCACGCCGCGCTCCCCGGCCATCAGCTCGGCCAGCATCTCGGCCCGCCGCAGCACCGGCAGGCCACGCTCGCGCGCCGCCAGCACCTCGGGGTTGTCGGGTGCGACGGCGGTGGAGACCACCACGGCGTCGACCGCGCCGAGATGCTCGGCGGCGTGCCCGACCATCACCTCGGCGCCGAGCACCCGCAGCTCGTCGAGCGCCCGGCCGCCACGCAGGTCCGAGCCGCTCACCTGATGGCCGCGCTGGAGCAGGATCCGGGCGATGCCCGACATTCCCGCCCCGCCGATGCCGACCAGGTGCAGATGGCGACGTTCGCCGAGCAGTGAGGTCACGAACGGCCTCCGAGGTGGGACAGGACCAGACGGGCGAGGTTGGCGGCGGCATCGGGCCGTCCGAAGGCCCGGGCCGCACGGGCCATGGTGGCGCGCGCCTCGGGGTCGCGCAGCAGCGGCTGGACCGCGGCCACGAGCTGTGCGCCGTCGAGGTCGGCGTCGGCCACGACCGTGGCGCCGCCGATGGCGGCCAGCGCCGCCGCGTTGGCCGCCTGGTGGTCGGCGGTGGCATGCGGGTAGGGCACCAGCACCGAGGGCAGGCCGAGCACGGTCAGCTCCGCGATCGAGGTCGCCCCGGCCCGGCACAGCACGACGTCGGCAGCGGCGTACGCGTCGGCCATCTGGTCGATGAACGGGACCACCTGACCCGGGGGTCCGGGGTGCGCGTCACGGGCGGCGGCCCAGGCCGGGGCGACCTCGTCGTAGGCGCTGCGCCCCGCGGCGTGCAGCACCTGCAGGCCGGCGAGCTCCCAGCGCTCGTGCGCGTCGATGATGGCCTGGTTGATGCGCCGTGCGCCCTGGCTGCCGCCGAACACCAGCAGGGTCGTGCGGTCGGGATCGAGGCCGAGCCGGACCCGGGCCTCGGCCCGGGCGCCCTCGAGGTCGAGGCCGCAGACGTCCTCGCGGACCGGGTCGCCGGTGACCGCGGTGCGCTCGGGATGCCGGAAACGGTCGGCCGAGCCCGGGAAGGTCACCGCGACCGTGTCCGCCCAGCGCGCCGCGACGCGGTTGGCAAGGCCGGGCACGGCGTTCTGCTCGTGCACGATCAGCGGCAACTGCTCGCGCCAGGCCGCCCGGGCGACCGGGAACGAGACGTAGCCGCCGAAGGTGACCACCGCCCCGGCACGTTCCTCGCGCAGGATCTCGGCACAGCGCCGGACCGACCGGCGCAGCGCAAAGGGCACCGTGGCCAGCCGGGGCGAGAGCCGGCGTGGGATCGACGCCGCCTCGATGTGGTGCAGTCGGAAGCCGGCCTCGGGCACCAGGGTGGCCTCGAGCCGGTCGTCGACGCCGACGAACACCGGCTCGAGCTCGGGATCGAGCCGCCGTAGCTCCTGCGCGACGGCGATGGCCGGGAAGACGTGGCCGGCGGTCCCCCCGCCGGCGATGACCACGGTGCGGCTCATGTGGCCCCCTGATCGACGGTCGGCGGCGGCAGCGAGCGTGAGATGCTGGTCAGGATGCCCAGCGCCACCAGCGAGGACACCAGTGAGGACCCACCGACCGAGACCAGCGGGAGGGTCACGCCGGTGATCGGCAGCAGCCCGGTGACGGTCCCCACGTTGACCAGCGCCTGGCCGACCAGCCACGCGGTGATCGCGAACGCCACGGTGCGCGCGAAGCCCTGCCCGGCGGTGTAGGCGATCGTCAGTCCGCGGTAGAGCAGCACCGCGAACAGGGCCAGCACCACGACCGCACCGAACAGCCCGAGCTCCTCGCCGATGATCGCGAAGATGAAGTCGGTGTCGGGGTTGGGGATGAACTGCCACTTGCCCCGCGAGGAGCCCAGACCGAGCCCGAACAGGCCGCCCTCGCCCAGCGCGAACCGGGCCTGCAGCAGCTGGTAGCCGTCGCCCAGCGGGTCGGCCTCGGGGTGCAGCCAGCCGGTGAGCCGGGCCAGGCGGTAGGGGGCGGTCACCGCCAGCACCGCGATCGCGGCCAGCGCGGCGACGAAGCTGACCGCGACGTGGCGGCCCGGCAGCCCCTCGACCCACAGCACCGCGGCCACGATCATCGCCAGCAGGATCGTGGTGCCCAGGTCCGGCTGCAGCAGCACCAGCACGCCGAGCACGACCAGCAGCGGCACGGCCGGCACCACCAGGTGCGACGCGGTGTGCAGGCGGCCGTCCCGGGGCCGTTTGCGCTCGAGGACGTCGGCGAGCCAGATCAGGGTGGCGAGCTTGGCCAGCTCCGAGGGCTGCACGCTGAGCGGGCCCAGCGCCAACCAGCGCGTCGAGCCGTGCCGGGTCTCCCCCACTCCGGGAACGACCACCAGCACCAGACCGGCCAGCGCGACCAGCAGCAGCGGCCAGGCGAGCCGGCGCCAGACCCGGTGGTCGACCCCCGCGGCCACCAGGTAGGCGGGCAGCCCGATCGCCGCCCACAGCATCTGCCGCCGGAACACCCCGAAGGGATCGCCGGCCTCGGCGGCGTCGACCACCGAGGCGGAGAAGCTCATCACCAGCCCGATGAGCACCAGCAGGGCGGTGACCACCGCGA
>SKJO01000419.1 GCA_007121975.1 Nitriliruptoraceae bacterium
AAACGCCGAGAACCGGCCTCTACGGGCCGGTTCTCGTGGTGCGCCGCCAGGGACTCGAACCCCGAACCTGCCGGTTAAGAGCCGGATGCTCTGCCAATTGAGCTAGCGGCGCAGGTGCTGTGCTTCGGCCAGAGGGCCGTGCATGACGATCGCGCCGACGGTGAGCCGGCGCGATGTCGAAGAGTACCGTGTCGCTCACCAGCGCGTCAACGCGACACGTCCGCCACGCAGCGCTGCCGGCGGCCGGAGCGCTCATCCTTCCGGCTCCGCGGAAACGGTCATGTTCTCGAGCAGGGACCGCAGACGGGTCCAGGTGAAGGGTTTGGCCAGCACCGTGAGTCCGAGTTCCGCCTCGCTGGCGCCACTGCCGGTGATGAACGCCGTGCGTTGCTCCACGCCCGGTTGGACCCGCGCCAGCCGGTCGAGCAGCACCTTGCTCGCGCTCGGCCCGTGTCCGAGGTCGAGGTCGAGCAGTACCACGTCGAAGTGCTCCGAACGCGCTTCGACGACGGCCACGTCCGCATCCGGGGTGGTCACCACCTCCCAGCCGGCGCGGGTCAGCAGCGCCTCCACGAGGCCGCGGATCGCGGCCTCGTCGTCGATGACCAGACACCGGCGGGGGCCGGGTTGCCGTGCCGGTGCCGGATCCTCATCCTTCGATGTCGGGTCGGCGTCATCGTCGGCCGTGCCGCCCGCCCCGCCTGGCGTCCCGTTGGTGTCCGTCGCCGCACGTCCGGGGCTCCCGGGGTCCGATCGGCCGGCCGGGTCGGGTTGGTCCCCGTCGGCCACGCCGTTGGTCGCGGGTCCGGTCTCCTCGGCGCGCACGGAGTCGTCGGGCGCCGGGCCGGCTTCGTCCTCGGTGCCGGCCTGCGAGGGCGGTCGTGCCACGCCGAGGAAGCCGGCGATCGGCAGGCACAGGGTCAGGGTGGTGCCCTCGGGGCCGGTCTCGCTGACCTCGAGGTGGCCGTCGTGGTCCGCAACGTACGACGCGGCGATCGGCAGGCCCAGCCCGGTGCCCTCGTCGGGCGGCTTGCTGGTCACCAGCGGTTCGAACACCCGTGGCAACACCTCGGGGTCGATGCCCGAGCCGTCGTCGCGGACCCGCACGCACAGTCGGTCCTGCTCCACCCCGGCCACGACCCGGACCGGGATCTGACGTCCTGGGGCGTGCAGGGCGTTGTCGATGAGGTTGGTGAGCACCTGGCGCAGTTGGCCCGCATCGACCTCGACGACGACGTCGGGCAGTCGGCTCACCTCGACGTCTGGTCGGCGGCCGTCCGGGGTCGGCAGATCGTCCAGCGCCGCGTTGAGCAGGTCGGCGAACCGGACGGCGGTGCGCTGCGAGCGACGCCGGGCCGAGAAGCGCAGCAGCTGGTCGATCAGCTGGTGGGCTCGTCGCGACTCTCGCTCGATGACCTCGAGGTGTTCGGTGCGGTGCTCGCCCGCAGGGTCCTCGCCGAGCTCGGCGGCGGCGGATGCGAGGTTCGTGAGCAGCGCGTCGAGATCGTTGGCGATGAAGGCGCTGATCGACCCGGCGGCGGCCAACCGCTCCAGACGCAGCCGGTTCCGGTGCTGCTCGGCGAGGCGGCGCTGGGCGTCGCGCAACTCCAGGGTCGTGCTGCGCCACCTCGACCGGCTGGCCTCGAGCCGCTCGAACACCGCGTTGCCGAAGCGTTGCTCGATGCCGGGTGCGGCGCTACGCGACGGGTGCTCGGCGAGGGCCGTGCGGACCTGCTCGGCTGAGGTCGCGGACACCTGCTCGCAGGTCGTCGCCAGCGCGTTGGTCACCAGCGCGACCGATACCGGGTCGAAGGTCCACACCGAGGCGAACAGCCGGTCGCGTTCCTCCTCGGGGTCCTGATCGGCGAGTTCGCGGCCGAACAGTGCGGCCGAGAACCGGTCGGTGAGTGCGACCAGGAACCACTCCTGCACCAGCGGGTCGCCGCTGTCGAGCAGGAACCGGCGCACCGTGGTGGTCGCGGTGAGTTCCCCGGTGGCGAAGACCGACCGCCGCTGCCCCTCCTCGGTGTCAGGCGCGTCCGAGGTCGGCGGTGGCGGGGGTAGCCAGGGTTGTCGTGCCTGGACGCCGGTCAGCACCGTGCCCCGCGTACCCCCGGACCGGATCAGGTCCTCGAGCGTCTGGGTGAGTTCGGTCAGGGTGGCCTTGGACAGCGTGGTGGGCGTGAGCCGCGATCCGGCCACCGCGAGGAAGGACCGGAACACCGGGGGGATCGGTCCGGTCGGGGTCGGCGGAATCACCAGGGCGCTCTCCATCGCGCGGGCCGCCAGTGTGCGGTCGCCCCGGGGATGCTGGAATCCCGGCCGACGCCGGCGCTACGCGACCGATAGTAGTCACGCCGAGGGGGTGGGATCGATCCCACCCCCTCGGGTGTGCCGGTCAGCGCACGGCGCTGAGGTACTTCGGCCGCGCACCGCTCAGCGGCGGCTGCGCAGTGCCTTGTGGATCTCGCTGACCACCGCCACCGCCACCGCCACGACCGCGATCCGCTGCCAACCGCCACCGGTGACCGGCTCGATCTGCAGGATCGTCTGGGTCGGCCCCCAGTAGGAGGCGAGCACGTGGATGGTGAGCGCGACGATGGTGGAGATGAGCAGGAACAGGTTGCCGCGCACGTTGGTGACGATGATCGAGCGACGCTCGGAGCGGGCGTTGTAGACGTGCACGGCCATCGCCACCACCAGCGTGGTCAGGGCGACCCCGCGCTGCTCGCCCTCGGTCAGGCCCTTGTCGATCGCCCACAGGAAGGTCCACAGGCTGCCGATCGCCATCGTGGTGCCCAGGAGGATCGTGCGCTCCCACAGCAGCCAGGTGACGATGCCCTCTGCTCGGCGGCGCGGAGGTCGGTCCAGCACGTCGGGCTCGCCCGGCTCGAAGGCCAGGGCCACGTCCTGCAGGCCGTTGGTGACCACGTTGAGCCACAGCAGGGCGGCCGGCACGTAGGGCAGCGGGATGCCCGCGGCGATCGAGTACAGGATCGCCACGATCGCGGCGGCCCCGGTCGACAGCAGGAAGAAGGTCACCTTGCGCACGTTGTCGAAGACGACCCGTCCCTCCTCGACCGCGTTGGCGATCGAGATGAAGTTGTCGTCGGTGAGCACCATGTCCGACGCCTCACGGGCCACGTCGGTGCCCTCCTGGCCCATCGCCACGCCGATGTCGGCGGCCTTGAGCGCCGGCGCGTCGTTGACGCCGTCGCCGGTGACCGCGACCACGTCGCCGAGGTACTGGAGTGCCTTGACCACCCGCAGCTTGTGGTCGGGCGCGACCCGGGCGTAGACGTCGACCTCGGGGACCCGACGGCGCAGTTCCTCGTCGTCGATGCGCTCCATCTCGGCACCAGTGAGCACCGGCGCGTCGTCGTCGTCGATCAGCCGCAGATCGCGGGCGATGGCACGGGCGGTGACCGCATGGTCGCCGGTGATCATCACCACGCGCATCCCGGCGTGGCGCACGTTCTCGATCGACTCGCGCACCCCGGGTCGTGGTGGGTCCTGCATCCCGATCATGCCGGTCAGGGTGAGCTCCTCGGGAGCGGGCGGCTCCTCGCGGTCGACCTCCTCGACGTCGAGGTCGAGCCGGCGCTCGGCCATCGCCAGTACCCGCAGCCCGCGTCGGGCCATGGCCTCGGCGGCGTCCAGCGCCGCCTGCCGGTCGAGTTCGGCGGTGCCGTCGTCGGTGGCCACGGTCGTGCACAGGTCGAGGACCCGCTCGGGCGCGCCCTTCAGACGCAGCACCGGGCCATCCTCGTCGGCGACCACGTAGGAGTAGCGCAGGTCGGACTCGAAAGGCACGTTGGCGAGCAACCGGGCCCGTTCGCGCAGCTCGTGGGGATCGATGCCCACGCGCAGTGCGGCCTCGAGCAGGGCGGTCTCGGTCGGGTCGCCGTGGTGCTCCACCTCGCCGTCGTCATCGATCTGCAGGTCCGACTCGTTGCTGATCACGCCCGTGCGCAAGGTGCGCGACAGCGGGTCATCGCCGTCGGCGGTCGCCAGGTCGGCGGCGCTGGGCAGGTCCTCGCCCTCGAGCACGTCGCGCCCGTCGACCTCGATGGCATAGGTGTCCACCCCGGTCCAGGCGCGCAGCGCGGTCATGCGGTTGGTGGTCAGGGTGCCGGTCTTGTCCGAGCCGATCGTGTCGGTGCTGCCCAGGGTCTCCACCGCGGGCAGGGCGCGGATCAGCGCGTTGCGCTGCGCCATGCGCCGCACCCCGAGTGCCATCGCGACCGTGAAGGCGACCGGCAGGCCCTCGGGGATCACCGCCACGGCCAGTGCCACGGCGGTGAGGAACATCTCGTCGATCGGTTCGCCGAGCGCCACCCCGAGGAAGAAGGCGATCACGGTGGTGGCCAGGATCACCAGGGCGATGATGTTGGCGAAGCGGTGCATCCGCTGCTGGAGTGGGGTGGGAGGCTGTTCCTCCTGGCGGATGCTCTCGGCGATCGCGCCGAGCTCGGTGTCGGTGGCGGTGGCCGCGACCACGCCACGGCCGCGCCCGGAGGTGACCGAGGATCCCATGTGGGCCATCGACGTGCGGTCGGCCGCCAGGGCGTCCTCGGCGACCGGACGGGTCGACTTGTCGGTGGGCTCGCTCTCCCCGGTCAGCAGCGACTCGTCGATCTTGAGGGTGATCGTCTCGACCAGCCGCAGGTCGGCGGGGACCCGGCTGCCCGAGGTCAGCAGCACCACGTCGCCGGGCACGAGGTCGATGGCGTCGACCTCGCGTTCCCGTCCGCCGCGCACCACGGTGGACTTGGGCGAGGCCAACTCCATCAGTGCGTGCACCGAACGATCGGCCCGGCGCTCCTGGATGAACCCGATGATCGCGTTGAGCACGAGCACCGCGGCGATCACGGCCGCGTCGGTGTACTCGTCGATGAGGATCGTGACGACCGCCGCGACCAGCAGGATGTAGATCAGCGGGCTCTTGAACTGCGACAGCAGGATGTCGAAGTTGGTGCGCGGCTCATCGGGCATGAGCAGGTTGGGGCCATGCTCCTCGAGGCGTCGGGCGGCCTCCTCGTCGTCGAGCCCGCTCTTGGGGCTGACGTCGAGCCGCTCGAGGACCTGCTCGGTCTCGAGGCCATGCCAGGGCACCGTCTGGTGACCCGCGTCGCCGAGGTCCTTGGTGTCGATGGGGGCCGGGCCTTCGGAGGTCATCGAGGGCTCCTCGGTACGTGCGGACGAGGTGTCGGGCCGGGCGGACAGGTCGTGGTCGTCGGTCACCGGTGTCTTTCGGCAGGCAGGGGGAGCGGGAAGGACTCGCACCCACGGTACGCACTCCGGAGCGCTCGTGGTCGGGGCGAGGGTCCCGTCCGACCGGGGCGAAGGTGCCCTCTGCGCCCGGAGTCCGTCCCATCGGACACCTCCATCGGGCCCGCCCGCCCGCGGGCGGGCGGCGCGCTGCTGCGGCACCGTCGGTCGGGACCCTCGATCCGCCCGGGTGCCGTCCACACACCGCGGTGGCACCGGATGTCGGGGGTCGGGGTGCGTCGCAGACGCGGCCTGCGATCGCACCGCCCTACCGTTACCCGTTACGCCGCCTGCCACGACCCCACCGAGGAGTTGAGGTGCCGCCTCCGTCACCCGCCGCCACGCCTGCACCCGCCGAGGGGTCGGTGACGCGTCCCGCGGTGGTGCGCGTCCGCGATCTGGTGCGCACCTTCGGTGAGGTTCGGGCGCTCGACGGCGTCAGCCTGGACGTCCAACCGGGTATCGTCTACGGGCTGCTCGGCCCCAACGGTGCGGGCAAGACCACCCTGATCCGCGTGCTGGCCACGCTGCTGCGGCCCCAGTCGGGCAGCGCCGAGGTGGCAGGCGTGGACGTGCTCGCCGATCCGACCACCGCACGCACCCGCATCGGGTTGGCCGGACAGTTCGCCGCCGTCGACGAGTACCTCACGGGCCGCGAGAACGTCGCGATGGTGGGACGGTTGTACGGGCTGTCACCCGCCGAGGCGCGCCGCCGCACCCAGGACGTGCTCGAGCGCATCCACCTCACCGATGCGGCCGATCGGCAGGTCGGGACCTATTCGGGGGGCATGCGCCGTCGCCTGGACCTCGCGGCCTCGCTGGTCGGCCGGCCGCAGGTGATGTTCCTCGACGAGCCCACGACCGGGATCGACCCGCGCAGCCGTATGGACCTGTGGGAGCTCATCGAGGACCTCGTCGAGGCCGGGACCACGGTGCTGCTCACCACGCAGTACCTCGAGGAGGCCGACCGCCTCGCCCAGCGCATCGCGGTGATCGACCAGGGCCGGATCGTCAGCGAGGGCACCGCCGACGAACTCAAGGACGCGCTCGGCGGCGCGGTGCTCGAGGTCGCCGTCGGCGAGGACGACCGCGCGGCGGCCACCGAGGTGCTCGAGCGGGTCGGCGGTGACCCGGTCACGCGTGACCCGGCCCGGGGTCGGCTGCGGATTCCGGCCCGGGACGGCTCGCAGACGCTGCTCGCCGCGGTCCGTGCGCTCGACGACGCCGGCGTGCGCACCTCCGACATCGCCCTGCACCGCCCGAGCCTCGACGACGTCTTCCTCGCCGTCACCGGCAAGCCGGTCGAACCGACGCCCGCGGCCAACGCTGAGGTCGACGTCGAGGATCCGGATGCCACCGCTTCGCGCGCCGCCCGTCGGGGTCGGCGCCCCTCCCGCAGGAGCCGCGGATGAGTCCGCTACCCACCACCAGCGCCGCCGGACCCCGGTCCGACCCCGTCGCTGCCCCGGTCGGGCGCGTGCGGGTGACGCCGAGGCAGGTCGTCACCGACACGCTCGTGCTCACCCGGCGCAACCTGCTGCGCAACGTCCGGCTGCCGCAGCTGCTGCTGTTCTCGACCGTGCAGCCGGTGATGTTCCTGCTGCTGTTCAACTTCGTGTTCGGCGGCGCGATCGGCCAGGCGATCCCCGGCGACTACGCCTACATCCAGTGGCTCATGCCGGGGCTGGTCATCCAGGTGGCGACCTTCGGCGCGGGGCAGACCGCGATCGGTCTGACCGAGGATCTGTCCAAGGGGGTCATCGACCGTTTCCGGTCCCTGCCGATGGCCCGGGCGGCGGTACTCACCGGGCGGACCCTTGCCGATCTGTTCCGCAACGCCGCGGTGCTCACCATCATGCTCGCCGTCGGGTTCCTGATCGGCTTCCGCTACGAGACCAACCTGCTCGGATTTCTTGCCGGGGTCGCGCTGGCGCTGGCGTTCGGGTACGCGCTGTCGTGGGTGATGGCCACCATCGGGATGCTGGTGCGCAACCCGGAGGCCGCGCAGTCCGCGGTGTTCCTCCCGGTCTTCCCGCTGGTGTTCGCCTCCTCGGTGTTCCTGCCGACCCAGACCATGCCCGACTGGCTGCGGGTGTTCGCTGACAACCAGCCGATCACCGTGATCGCCAACGCGCTGCGGGGGCTGATGCTGGGCGATGCCGCACTGCTGGCCGGCCAGGACACCGCCGGGCAGGTGCTCGAGTCCCTGGCCTGGATCGTGGGCATCACCCTGCTGTTCGGTGGGCTCGCCACCCGGGCCTACCGGCGCGCGGTGAGCTGACCGAGGGACGAACGGCCCTGTCGGGCCCTCGGCGCCCCTCCGTAGGGTCGGAAGCGAGGTCGAAGGTCCCGCTGGACGGTCCCGACGGCCCGACGAAGCGGACGGTCCCGACGGCCCCGGAGCCCGGGGCCTGGATCGGAGGGTCTCGTGATGAAGTGGTCGCTGGTGGCGGTGGCGGTGCTGATGGTGCCCGTGCTCGGCTGTGGCGGTGAGGACGAGCCCGACGACGCGGACCCGCTCGCCTTCGTGGTGATGGAGGACCCCGGGCAGGCACCCGAGGCGGACCCACCGGAGGACGTCGACCCGCCGGAGGACGTCGACCCGCCGGAGGAGGTCGACCCGCCGGAGGACGTCGACCCGCCGGACGACGGGGATCCCGTCGACGATCCGGGGGGCAACGGCAGCTCGGCGGGGGCGCAGTCGCTGGATGCGTGGGAGGCCGAGTGCATCGCCGACGGGGATGCTCCCGAGGAGTGCGCCTGCATCATCGATCTGCTGCGCGAGTTCACCGACGAGGAGATGATCGACGCCAACCAGCTCGACGAGCTCATGGACGAGATCTTCATGGAGCGGCTCGACGACGCCTTTGCCTGCTTCGGTGAAGCGACCGCAGACGACCTGTGACGGTGGGGTCGCCGCGGCTCACGCCAGCCGGCGGCGGCCCGCGATCGTGACGCGGAACACCCCGCCGGGTGTGGTGACGGTCACCTCGTCACCGACCCGGTGACCGAGCACGGCCTTGGCCAGCGGTGAGTCGGCCGAGGTGCGCTGCTCGTCCATGCCGGCCTCGATCGGATGCACGACGAGGAAGGTCTCGCGTTCGTCGTCGGGGAACACGATGTCGACCTCGTCACCGAGCTCGACCACCGTCGGGTCGTCGCTGATCTCACCCGGGGCCACGGCCCGGCGCAGCAGGGCGGTGAGCTCATCGAGCTGGTCGCTCAGGGAGGCCCGCTCGTCGAGCAGTTCGGAGGTGCGGTCCGCGGCGAGGTCCTCGTCCACGCGGGCCAGGCGTTCGACCACGCGGTCGCGTCGCGCCTCGAGCCAGGCGCGGCCGTCGGCCGTGAGCACGATCGGTGAACTGGTGGCGGGGGAGGTCATGGCCCTGCGCTCCCTGCGCTGAAGCAGCGCTTCACGTGGTGACGGGGTCCTTGCTTGCATCCTACCCCCTTCCAGATTCGTGGTGACAGGAGCATCAAGAGTGAACTATGGTCGCTCCTGCCACGCCGAGGGAACCGACGGCAGGGGGTCCGGTGCTCGACACCTCCATCGACGCGCTCGACGCCTTCGCGCGGCTGTCTCCGGACGCCGTGCTGGTCGTCGACGCGTCCGGGAAGGTGCGCATCGTCAACGATGCAGCGGCCGAACTGTTCCGCACCCGCCCCGAGCGGCTGGTTGGTGAGGACCTCGAGGTGCTGGTTCCCGCCGAGCACCGCGCCACCCACCGCCGGCGTCGCGAGGCCTACCAGGCAGCCCCCGCGACGCGCCGCATGGGCGGCGAGCTCCAGCTGTGGGCGTCCGCCCTCGACGGCACCCGCGTCCCGGTCGACGTCGGGCTGCAGCCGGTGGTCGCCGGCGACGAGCCCCTGGTCGTCGCCGTGGTGCGGGACCTGACCGCCCGTCGACGGGTCGAGCAGGCCAACCACGACCTCGAGCGCACCGCCACCCGTCTGCGGCAGTTCGTCGACGTCGCCTCACACGAGCTGCGCACACCGCTGACTGCTGTGCTGGGCTTCGCTGAGACGCTGCTGCACCACGTCGGCTACCGCGCGGACGACCGCACCCGTGAGCTGCTCGAAGCCATCCGCCGCAACGCCCTGCGACAGGAGCGGTTGCTGTCCGGCCTACTCGAGCTCACCCGCCTCCAGCGTGGACAGCTGCGCCTGCGGCCCGAGATCGCCGCGGTGCATACCCTCGTGCACGAGGCCGTGGACAGCATCCCGGGGCTGGACGTCGAGGTGGAGGTCGACGCCCGGTCGCTGGTGGTCGCCGACCCGCTGCGGGTCGTGCAGATCCTGGTCGACCTGCTCGTCAACGCCGAACGCTACGGAGCTGCCCCGGTGTCGGTCACCGAGGTCGCCGCCGGCCCCGATCAGGTGCTGCTGGTGGTCAGCGACAGCGGGGAGGGCATCCCCGAGGAGTTCCGCAAGGAGATGTTCGCGCCGTTCACCCAGGCCAGCAACGGTGACACCCGCGAGGCGGAGGGCATGGGGCTGGGCCTGCACCTGGCCCGCAGCCTGGCGCTGGCCATGGGCGGCGACCTCAGCTACGTGCCCGACGAGCCGCACGGCAGCCGCTTCCTGCTGCTGCTGCCCCGCGGCGCGGCGATCACCGGCAGCACCGCCCCTGCGCGACGCGAACGCAGCGCCTGACCCGGGCGTCGGGTGGCGTGTGACCGGGTCGCGGGTGGTGCGGGCGACACGGGTGGGGCCTCCGGCCTCCGGCCTCCGAGCGCCGTTGGCCCACGCGGCGTACGCCTCCGGTCATGGGTGTCCGTGTGGGTACGCCGCGTGGTCCAGTGTGGGTGATGCGGCGTACGCATCCGGTCATGGGTGTCCGTGTGGGTACGCCGCATCCTTGGAGGTCGCGGTGGGGGCGG
>SKJO01000124.1 GCA_007121975.1 Nitriliruptoraceae bacterium
GACGGTCGCCGTCATCGGTCTCGTCGGGCACGTCGCCGTCGTCCGGATCGGTCGGGGCATCGGGGGTCTGCGGAGTCTCGGAGGTCTCCGGGGTCTCCGGGGTCTCCGGGTCGACCGGCGGCAGCGACGCATCCTCGCCCAGGGCCCGGAACAGGAAGGTCGCCATCTGCCCGCGCGTGACCGGATCGGCCGGACGGAACGATCCGTCCTCGAACCCGGTGGTGATCCCCGCCGCCGCCACCGCCGAGATCGCCGCCGCATGCACGAAGTCCTCGGGCACGTCCGGGAACGACTCGTCCCCCGGCTCGAGCCCCAACGCCCGATCGAGGAAGGTCGCCATCTGCCCGCGCGTGACCGGATCGGCCGGACGGAACGATCCGTCCTCGAACCCGGTGGTGATGCCCTGCTCGGCGACCCAGCGGATGCCGGCTTCGTGCACGAAGCCCTCGGGCACGTCCCACAGCAGCGGGCGCTCGTCGTCGGTCATCTCGCCGTGCTCGTCGGCGAGCACCAGCGAGGCGCCCCCGAGCGACATCAGCAGCAGGCTGAGGACCAGGACACTCGTGACACGTGCACGCATGCGCGACGCTCCTGATGGATCGGGCGCCACGGCCGGGTGCCGACCCGCAGCGCCGGGCTGCGGTGGCGGTTCAGGCCTGGCGGGACTTCTCGAGGCGCCGCTTGAAGCGGTCGACCCGCCCACCGGTGTCGACGAGCTTCTGCTTGCCGGTGTAGAAGGGGTGGCACTGGTTGCACAGCTCGACGGAGATGCGGTCGACGGTCGCGCGGGTCTCGAACACGCTGCCGCAGGAGCAGGTGACGGTGGCGACCTGGTAGGTGGGGTGGATGCCCTGCTTCATGGGGATGAGCCTCCGAGCGGCGCAGGCCGCGGATGGGCGGCGGCCTCGGGACGACGTAAGAAGAAGCGCGCGAGCCCTCGGCGCGCGGCGGGGGCAGGATAGCAGAGCGCCTCGCGGTCGTCCCCCGGTGCCATCTCCCCCGCAGGTACCGGCTGCGCGAGCCTTGGCGCGATCAGGGGGTGATCGATCCCCGGCGCACCAGCTCGTCGACCACCGCCGCATCGCCCGAGCGGTACAACGCCGCAGGCTCGGGCGCGTCGCTTCGTCCCGTGCCGACCGCGAGCAGCTGTCCCGCATCGAGGCGGATCTCCGCCGTGCGCACGTCCGCGGATGCCGGCGCACGGTCGTCGCTCGCTGGCAGCTCGGGATCGAGACGGTGCAGCACCCCCTCGGTCAGGTCCAGCCGCGCGTGTGCGTGGCCCACCACCTCGACGTCCAGCACGACGTCCTCACCGAGCCGGCCGGGCAGCATCCTGGCCCAGGCACGCAGCACCTGCTCGACCGCGATGTCGGTGTGGGGGCCCTCGAGGCCCCCACCACGCCCGAGCGCGCGGCGGATGTCCTGCTCGTGGCAGGTCAGGTCGAACACCCGGGTACGCAGCATCTGCGAGGCCTTCATGCGCATGCCGGCCGGCCCGTCCAGCGGCTCATGCAGCGTGGCCGGGTCCAGCGCCTCGAGCATGGCCAGACGCCGCGCAAAGGTGTCGCGCGCCTCGGCCAGGCGGGCCGGGGCGGGCACGAGACGTCGCGCCTCGACGGCCAGCTCGGTCGCGCGATCGAAGTCCGTGACCACGTGATCGAGTCCCGCGGGCAGCGCGACGTCGTCGGGCGGGTCGCCGAGCATGGCCCGCTCGATGCCCACCATGTGGGAGAGCTGGTCACGCACATCCCACCCGGGGCAGCCGGTCGGGGTGGACCAGGCCTGCTCGTCGAGTCCCTCCACCACCTCGAGCACGCCGTCGAAGACCGCACGGTGGGCGGCGACGAGCGTGGCGGCGAGCTGCTCGGACATGGTCGGCTCCGATCGGGCCGGACACCGCGTGCGCCGGGATCCCCCGAAGGAGGTGGTCTCGCCGTCTCCGGATCGTGGCACACTACCGCTCCGAGTTCCCGCCGCCTCGCGTTGGTGGCGGGCCCATGACCCTGGAGAGCGACGCATGTCCGCCTACGCCCCCGTCACGCCGATCGCACAGGCCCCGCCCGAGGTGCGCTCGACCTACATGACCGCGGTCTACGTCCGGCTGCTGTTCGGCATCGCCGCGTTCATCCTCAGCTCGTGGTGGCTGTTCACCACCGGGCTGGCCTACTCGATCGCCGAGTTCGTGCTGGGAACCAGCTGGCTGCTGATCCTGGGCGGGTTCATGATCGTGTCGTGGATGGCCACCAGCCTGGTGATGCGCATGCAGGGTGCCGGCGCCCAGTACGGCGCATACGCCGTGATCATCGCGGCGAACGTGCTGCTGTTCGCCACCCCGCTGGTGCTGGCCGCGGAGTTCGCGCCCGGGTCGATCGAGCTGGCGGCGCAGACCTCGGTGGTCGCGTTCGCGGTGCTGTCGTTCATCGCGATCCGCACCAGCAAGGACTTCAGCTTCCTGCGCGGCTTTCTGATGTGGGGCGGGTTCCTGGCGCTGGGACTGATCGTGCTCGGCACCCTGACCAGCTTCAACCTCGGGCTGTGGTTCACCATCGGCATGATCGGCTTCGCGGGCGCCGCGATCCTCTACGACACCCAGAAGATCTACCGCACCTTCCCGGTCGGCACCGAGA
>SKJO01000054.1 GCA_007121975.1 Nitriliruptoraceae bacterium
CAGGTGGGCTGGCAGAACGAGGTCCGGGCGCTGTTCGGGATGGAACCGGGCACGCCGACGGTGTGGTTGGTGATCGTCCCCGTGACCCTGCTGGTCGCTGCGATCCTGCTGGTGCTGGCCCGAACGGTTCGCAAGCTCTTCCGATCCATCAACCGTCGGCTGCAGCAGCGCCTTCCCAGACGGGTGGCGGCGCTGCTCGGTGGGGTCACCTCCGTCGTGCTGCTGTCGATGCTGTGGAACGGGGTCCTCGTCGATGGGTTCTTCGCCCTCGCCAACCGGACCTTCGCGCCGATCGACACCGCCACGGACGAGGGCGTGGTCCCAACCGTGTCCGCCGCACGATCCGGTGGCCCCGGTTCGCGGGTCGACTGGGACACGCTGGGCCGCAAGGGCCGGACGTTTGTCGCCACCGGTCCAAGCGTCGAGGAGCTCGAGGCGTTCCACGGCAGGCAGGCACGAGAGCCCATCCGGGTCTACGTCGGACTGCGGTCCGCGGACACGCCCGACCTGCGTGCGCAGTTGGTCCTCGAAGAGCTCCAGCGAACGGGTGCGTTCGACCGTCAGGTGCTCGTGGTCGCGACCACGACCGGCACGGGCTACCTGGAACCGAACGCGATGGACTCGCTCGAGTACGTCCACAACGGCGACACCGCGATCGCCGGTGTGCAGTACTCCTACCTGCCGAGCTGGATCTCGCTGCTGGCGGACCAGGACGAGGTCCGCGAGACCGCCCAGGCGGTCTTCGCGGCGGTCCACGCCCACTGGTCGACCCTCCCCGAGGAGGACCGGCCTCGCCTCTACCTCTACGGGCTGTCGCTCGGCTCCTACGGGGTGGAGACGATCCTCACCTCGATCAACATCATCAACGAGCCCATCGACGGTGCCCTGATGGTCGGCCCGCCCTTCGTCAACGAGCTGTGGAACGATCTGGTCGCTGGCCGCGATCCGGGAAGTTCGCCCGCGGCTCCGGTCTACGAAGCGGGCCGCACCGTCCGGTTCGTCAACGAGGGCGTACGCGACCCCGTGCCCGCCGGCGACTGGCCCCGCACCCGGGTCCTGTACGTCCAACACGCGTCGGACCCCGTCACGTTCTTCTCCCCCGACCTCCTCCTCAACCGCCCCGACTGGCTGCTGCCCGACCAGCGTGGCGCCGACGTCCCCGATCGCTTCGACTGGGTCCCCCTGGTCACCATGTGGCAGGTCCTGCTCGATCTCCCCGCCGCGGGCTCGGTCCCCGAAGGCTTCGGCCACCTGTTCACCCGCGAAGCGAACGCGCAGGCATGGATCGACGTCACCCGACCCGAAGGGTGGAACGCTGCTGACAGCGACGCCCTGCGGCGACACCTGCGTACCACCGACCCGGCCCCGGAACCCACCGACGGCTGACCTCGCCGCGGCGATCCGTCGCAGCAACGGTGGCTGGCACCGGTGCCGGCGGCCCCGAACCGATCCGGATGGGAGCGTGCATGCACCCCGAGGACACCCATGAGCGCCACGACCTGGCGACCGCATCCGACCCGGCGATCATGCGCGAGTCGCTCACGATGGGTCTCTACATCACCATCTCGCTGCTCGCGGTCCTGTCCGCCAAACCGCATGGGGGTGAGACCGCCGCCGCACTGACCCTCATCTGGGGCACGACGCTCGGCCTGATCCTGGCGCACTGGGTCGCGTTCCAGCTCACCGCGCGGCTCTTCGCCGGGGGCAGGCTCCCCTCCCACGACCGGATCGCGATGGTCGGACAAGCGGTCGCGGCCCTCGGTGTGGCCTGCCTGGCGTCGGTGCCCCTCCTGATCAGTGCGAACGCCGGGCCGGCGCTGTCCCGCGGGGTCCTGGCGGGCCTGATCGGCCTGTTCGCCTTCGGCGCCGCCCGGCGCCACGGCGGCAGCGGTGGGCGCGCGACGGCCTACGCCCTCATCGTGGTCGCGATCGCCCTCGCCGTCGCTGTCGCCAAGTACCTGCTCACGGGCCACTGAAGGAGACGCATCACGGCAGACACCAGGCAGCTAGACCCCGCAGCAGCCTCGATCGCAGCTGCCGAGGACTGGCATCGGCTGGAGGTGGAGGACGTCCTGCAAGGCCTGGGCAGTGGCGTGGACGGGCCGTCGTCCCCGCAGGCTGCCCGGCGCCTGGTCGAGCGAGGCGGGCTCCAACGAGCGGGCACGGCCCGACAAGCCCTCCGTGCTGAAGCTGGCGAGCGGCGCCCAGCAGCTTGCCAAGGCCAAGGCCAAGGCGATCGTGCGCAACCTCTCCGACGTGGAGACCCTGGGCTCCACCGGCCAGATCAACACCGACAAGACCGGCACGCTGACCCGGAACCAGATGACCGTGCGTGCGCGGTACCTGCAGGGGCACTGGTACGAGGTCGATGGCGAGGGCTACTCGTGGGTGGGTCAGGTGCGAGGTGTCGCCGGGGCCACGCCGGGCAACTGCGATGCGGTCGCCTACGTGTCGGCGCTCGCCAACGACGCCACCGTGAGCCGCACCGGGGAGGTGGTGGGCGACCCCACCGAGGCCGCGCTGCTGGTCAAGGGTGGCCCCGACGTCATCCTGGCGCGCTGCTCGACCGCCCTGGGAGCGGACGGGGAGGCTGTGCCGCTCGGATCGGTGCGCGAGCGGATCCACGCGGCCAACGCGCGCCTCGGCGGGTCCGGGTTGCGTGTGCTCGCCCTGGCCTACCGGGCGCTCCCGCTCGAGGAGGCCGACACCGTGGCCGCCGATCCGATGGGAGCCGTCAGACACCTGGTGTTCGTCGGACTCGTGGGGATCATCGACCCGCTGCGTCCGGAGGCGATCGAGGCCGTGCGCGTCGCCCATGCCGCGGGCATCGACGTCCGGATGATCACCGGCGACCACCCGGCCACGGTCCGGGCCATCGGCAGCGAACCGGGTCTGGGGTCGGGCGGCTTGTCGGGCCAGGACTTCGCCGCTGCCGACGACGCGACCCTGCTCGACGAGCTGCCGAACCTGCACGTGTTCGGACGTGTCTCGCCGCAGGACAAGCGGCGGCTCCTGCAGCTCCAGCAGGCGCAGGGCCACGTGGTGGCGATGACCGGGGACGCGGTCAACGACGCTGGTGCACGCGGTGGAGCTCGGTCGAGGGATCTCCGCCCGGATCACCGCCGACATCGGCTACCAACGCACGCAGCTGTTCGGGTTGGTCAGCGGGTTCCTCCTCGCGACCGCGCTCAACATCAACTCGGGCGTCGCGCTGCTGCCACTGCAGGTGCTGTTCCTCACCTTCACGCTCGCGGTGATCCCGGTGCTCATCAGCACGCTGGACCAGACCGACCCGGGGGTGATGCAGGCGCCTCCCCGTGACCCACAGGCCAGCGCCTCGCTGACGATGTGGTTCGCCGTCATGGCACTGGCCACCGCCATCGCCGGAGGAGCGCACCTCGTCGCGACCAGCAACGTCAACGACTTCGCACCACCCCGCTACGTCACCTCAGGACAGGTCGCGATCGCGACACCGTCCGAATTCCTCCTCACGGTGCTCGACGTCCACCCGGACCTCATGGCGACGGCGCGGCGTCATCACCATCACTGACGTTCTCGACCAGCGGGCGCGCCGCCAGGTGCTGTAGACCTTCGTGAGTCGCGCCCGGGATCCGCTTCTCTGAGTTCGGGCACCGCAGCTCGAGACCCCGTCGCTCAGCGAGCCACTCCGCCCACGCTCGGCGGACGTGATCGGGCAGGTAGAGCTCATCTCACAGGGCAACCAACTCATCGACGTCGATGATCTCACGCACGTCCTGCTCGACGCCCTCGACGAGGCCCTGCTCGTACACCCGTGCCCGCTGTCGGCGGTCCGCAAGGTCGTCGCTGCGTGCGGGCGCGCTCCAGCGCACCCGTGTGGGCAGCGTCACCGGCCCCGTGACCTTCACGACCGCAGGATCGTCGACGTCGTCGGGGATGACTGGCGGACGCTTGGACGTCGGGCCTGCCCGACCGGCTGCGAACTCTTGCAGCCCGTGTGCCGCAAGACTGGGGTCGGACCCCGTCCTCGACGCGACCGCCAGCGACGCCATCACCGTGACTTCGCCGGGTGAACCGTCGACGAGCATCCGCACCTACGTCCTGCGAACTGCGGTTGAACGCCAACCCTCCAGGGGTCGAGGCGAAGATGTCAGCAGACGTTCAATCCCGGTGAAGGTGCTGCCGTCAGGCGTCGGCGAGGTCGCCCACGAGGTAGCGCTGCAGGGTCGGTCCGATCGCCGCGACGACGGTCTCGACCTCGGCGGTGGCCAACGGCTCCACCTCGGCCACGTACCGGACGAACGAAAGGCCGATGATCTGTGACGCCAGCAAGCTCGCCCGTAGCGGCACACGATCCGGAGCGACCGCCGCGACCAGCGGCAGGACCACGGTGTCGAACATGAACCCGCGATAGGCCTCCAACGACTCCTCGTCGGTGAGGGCGGAGCGCAACAGCGACTGCATCGTCGCCCGAACCGCTTCGGTCGACCAGAAGCCGAGGAGTACACGCGCGATCCGCTTGCCTACCTCCGATGGGTCGCCCTCGCGCGCGACCGCCACGATCCGGGTGGGATCGAAGGGCAGCTGGAGGGTCTCGGCGAACAGCTCCCGCTTCGTACCGAAGTAGTGGTGTACGAGGGCGGGGTCCACGTCCGCCTGCGTGGCGATGCCGCGGATGGTCGCGCCCCGGTAGCCACAGGCCGCGAACTGGTCGCGCGCCGCCGCGAGGATCGCGGCACGCGTGTCGGCGTTGCCAGGTCGCCGTCCGGTCCGCGTCATGTTCTGTGGCCTGCCAGGGGCCGCGACGGTTGCACCCGCATCGCAGCGACCACGCGTCGGGCGAGAAGGTCCATGCGAGCGATCCGATCCCAGGCCGAGCATCCGGGTCGTGCGCTCGGCATGTGCACATCGAACCACACCCCTATCTCCGTCCGAGACGCGGTCAGTTGCTTGACGAACGGCCGCTGCGCGATGTCAGGCCGGTCGTCCCACCCCGCTCGGGCCCGTCGCCGCAGGGTGGATCAGCTCGGACCGCGTGCAGGCGCCAGCACTGGGGTGACCCGGTCGGCAAGGATCGCAAGGAGCTGATCCATGATCGGGCTGGCCGCGGCGACATGCATGCGGGCGAGCCAGAGCGCGGTGGTGGTTCCCACGGATGCCGCGAACGGGGACAGCACGCTCACGACCGCGAGGGCCGTAGGGATCGTGGCTGTGCCCGGGAGCACTCGGGGCGGGGCAGGGGTGCTCCGCAGGGAGCGTTCGAGGTGATGTGATGGGGACCTGGTGGGGGTGGTTTCGATCGGATGGCTGATGGTCTGGTGGCCGATCGGGCGGATGTGGGCAGGACGTCCCCCGTGTGATTGGTCGGGTGCGCACGTTGCCCGTCGCCATGGCTCGGGATGCAGGTCCGGTGTCCACGCGGGCCGGGATCCGTGCGTGGTGGAGGTGGATCCGTACATCGGCGACCGTGCCCGACAGCACGCGGATCGTGCGTCCAGCGAGCATGGGGCGGTAGCCGCTGGCGTCGAAGACGTCGGCCCATCGTTCGGCGTGCACCTCGACGATGCGATGGTTGCCGGCGACATCATCTGGCGTGTGCAGTGTTGGAATGTGCCCTTGGCCGGTCAGGTTGTGCTGGTTCGTCTCCATGGCTGTCCCCCCGGTGTTCGTCGGCGGGTTCCGCAGGAGCGGCAACGCCTGGTGCGCGTTTTCGGACCGATGCGTGACCCGAAGCTGGCCTGTTGCTACGGCGCCGTGGTGTGACCGCCGCGGCCGTGGCGTCCGGTCGCACCGACGGATCAGCGTCCGGTCGCTGCTGCCTCGGGGGCGAGGGCGAGGTCGCGCTCGTCGCCACGGTCGTCGTGGTCCGGTGCCCGCTGGTGGTGCCAGCGGGCCCACAGCACGAGTGCGCCGGGCTGGACGAGGACGGCGGCGAGCAGTGCGTAGCTGATCGAGACACCTCCGAGCAGGCCGAGCGAGCGGATCGGCGGCAGCTCCGAGAACGCGAGCACCACGAACGCGCCCAGGGTGGTCAACGCGGACCCGACCATGGCGCCGCCCATGCCGCGCAGCGTCCGTGCGATCGCGTCGTCGTCGCCGTCGTCGAGGACCTCGAGGAACCGGTTGACGATGTGGATGCCGTAGGGGACGCCGATGCCGATCGCGATCGCCGTCATGAGCGCGGTGATCATGTTGAACGAGATGCCGAGCAGCCACATCGTGCCGAGGACCAACGAGGCGCTGATCATCGCGGGGAGCATCGCGAACACGCCGAGCAGGGGCCGGCGGCGCACGAGCCCGTAGTGGCCGGTCAGCAGGAGCAGCACGACCGCGAGGGTCACGGCGATCGCCTGGGTCTGGAAGGTGGCGAGATCGCTGCTCATCTCGGCGATGACGAGCGGTTCGCTGGTCACCGTGATGTCGGCACCGGCGGTGACGACCGGGGCGAAGGCCGTCTGAAGCTCGTCTCGGACCCGGTCGGCACCGGCGTCGCCCGCCGTGGTCCGCAGCTGCACGACCGCCGACGTGCCGTCGGGTGCGCGTTGCGTGGTGATCTGTGGGTTGCCGCCGATGGACCGGACGCCGTCGATGTCGGCTGCGGCCGCCTGTGCCTGGTCCAGGGCGGTGGCGAGCTCGGGGGAGGTGAGCTCGCCGTCGATCACCACGAAGGTGGCCTCCGTCACACCGCCGCCGAACAGCTCCGCCTGGTTCGCGAGGACGTCGGCGATGTCGGAGCCCTCGGTGACGAAGTCGTCGCGGTCGAACTCGATCTCGAGCGCGGTGGCTGCCAGCAGCGAGAGCGCGACCAGGACGCCGGCGCCGACGAGGCCGGCCCAGGGGGTGCGGTTGGCGAGCTGGGCGGGTACCTGCGTCCACCGGGCGGAGCGTTGCTCGTGGGGCGAGGCCGCCTCGTGTGTCTGCTCGTCGTCCCGGTCCTTGACGACCCGGGCGGCCGGCACGAGCAGGGCCATGATGGTGAAGGCACACACGACCCCCACCGCGACGATCACGCCGAAGTCGGCCAGGATCTGCACCGGTGCGCTCACCGTCGTTCCGAAACCGATCGCCGTTGCGGCGGTGGCCAACACGAGTGCGGCGCCGACGGTGTGCAGCGCTCGACCGGCTGCAGCGGCCGGCGGTTGCCCCGTGGCCCGCTGCTCGCGGTAGCGGGCCGTGAGGTGGACCGCGAAGTCCACCCCGAGCCCGACCAGGAGTACCGGAACGATGACCACGATCTGGGAGAGCGGGCCGATCCAACCCAGGAACGCGGGCCCGAGCAGCGCTGCCAGGCCGAAGGTCCACACCACGGTCAGCAGAAGTCCGGCGAACGCGATCAGGACGTCGAACACCGACCGGTAGCCCAGCCACAGGATCGCCAGCACCACGAGCAACGCCAGTCCGAGCAGCAGCGGGAGCTCGGACTGGGTGGCGTCCTGCTGCGCGGCGATGAACAGGCCGGTGCTGTACACGGTCACCTCGACGTCGGACGGAACCCCGCCGGCGTCCTGCGCGAACGCGTCCTGGAGTCGCTGCGCGGCCTCCGTGCGGTCGGCCTCGGACAACGCTTCGTCGAGCGGCACCAACACCACGGTCGCGCGGGCGGAACCGGCGGTCACGTCGAGGTCGTCGGACACCAGGCCGGCCAGCTGCGGGTTGGTCGCGACCGCCCCGGCGGCAGCAACCCCGAGCTGCGCGGCGTCGAACGTCGTCGGATCCAGGCCCTGCTGCGCCATGGCCCCTTCGACGGCCCGGCGCAACGACAGCACCTCGGGCCGACCGTCGCCGTCGGTCCTGATCGCCTCGCCCAGGGTGTCGATCACCAGCTGCTCGGCTGCGGCGACAGCAGCGAAACCATCGGGGGACAACACGTCGTTGCCAACCCCCACGTCGAGGATCACCTGCACGATCGCGGTCGGATCGCCGACATCCTCGCGCACACGATCCATCGCCACCTCCACCGCCGAGTCCCCGCCGGAGAACGCGGTGAGGTCCACCTCGAGCTCGTTGTGGGAGGCGAGCCCCGCCAGCCCGATCGTCACGAGCAGCAGGACGGCGATCACCGCGCGAGGACGCAGGGTCGTCGCAGCTTCGAACCCGCGCAGGAACGTGGACATAGGTCCGCCTCCAAAGTAATTCAACGATTGTTGAACGCGGACGCTATCGGCGCCGTCGAGCGATGTCAACAGCCGTTGAACTGTCTGCGTCGTGCCGGCTGGCGGTGGCCTCCCTGACCCGTCGTATCCGACGCAGCCGCGCCGAACAGCCCATCACCCCTGAGCTGGCCGAGCGCCGCCGAGTGACGCGACCTCGATGCCCGGATCGAGGCGATCGACATCCTCTTCGATCTTGGCCAAGTAGACGAGTAGTTCCCGCCTCGGGCGTTCTGAGGATTCGCCTTCGACCCATCCCGCGTTCAGCGTGACCACGTTTGCACCCGGATGGTGCGCAAGCAGCACTGCCTGGACACCTCGAGCGTTCACAGCCGTCTCGGTCCGACTCAACCGGTAGAAGCCAGTCTGCGGCACTGGCGTGAACGTCCCGCCCAGGCCCGACCGAAGACGCGCCCGTGGGCGAGAGGAGCTGTGGGCGAAGCACCGCCCCCGCACACCCGCGCATACTCAGGGTTCTGTGTGCCGGGATTCACGTCGGTAGCTCACCGGCTTCGAGGTCAGCGATCAGGTCGAGGAGGCCGGCGGCCTCCCATGAGCGATTGCGCCGGCCCCCAGCGATCGGCACGAGGACGCCGGCATCAGCGAGCTGCTCTAGCGCGTGGTGAATCGGGGCCTTGGCCCTGCCCGTCACGGCACCGGCGATGGCTGAGGTGACGACGGGTTGGGCGGGAAGCAACCCGATGATGGCCCATGCTGCCGCATCCGCACGAGGGTCAGACGCGGCCCGCAGCATGTCTCGCCACCGTTCGGCGAGCTGTGCCACCTCGTCGAGGTAGGCGGCCGCGAGCTCGGTCGCCTGGATGGCAGCGGTCGCGAACGACTCGACCCATCGGTCGACCTCGCCGTTGCGGTACGCGGTCAGTCCATCGATGTAGCGGTCACGGCCCCGCGCGAACACCACGCTGATGGGCGGGACGAACACCTCGGCCAGTCCCCGCCGCCGCAGCACGACGTGGATCAGAGCTCGCCCGGTCCGCCCGTTGCCGTCATCGAACGGGTGGATGGTCTCGAACTGCGCGTGCACCAGCGCAGCCTGGACCAGCGGCGGCAGCGTCTCGTCCGCCATCGCTTCGCAGAGGTCCGCCAGGAGCGGCTCGACGTGCTCAGGAGGTGGTGGGACCAAGTCCGCACCGCACGGGTTGTGGTCGTTGCCGCCGATCCAGTTCTGGAGGGTGCGGATCCGTCCGGCGATGTGGGCGTTGGGCGCCGCGGCCATCAGCTGCCGATGGATCGCCACGATCTCGTCCCGGCCGAACGCGTCTGCGCTACTCGACGCCTCGATCGCGAGCTCCATCGCATCGATGTTGGCCAGCACCTCGGCGGTGGTCGCATTGAGCTTGCCGCCGGTACCTGCTCGGGCTTCACCCCGGGCGAGATCACGAACACCGACCTGCAGGCCCTCGATCTTCGACGACGCGATCGACTCGGTGCGCAGCAGCAGGCGGGCAAGCGGCCCCAGGGCTGCAGCCGATCCGGCACCGAGCCGCTGCAGGCGTCGTTCCGCGTCGGACACGACGCCGACCGTCGCCGCAGCCAGCGTCGGCGCGAAGCCGGCGAGCGGCTCAGGCAGGAACACGTCGTAGTGACACGCGCTCCGGAACCGAACCGGGGCATACAGCGTCGAGTCGTACTGCCACATCCGCCGCTCGTACCGACCACGCATCCTGAACCACCCGACTCGCTTAGTTCCGTTTAGCTCGCAAACCGAACTACGGTCGGGAGATGGTTCGGGTTCGTCGAGGGCCTGTAATTCCTCGTCTGCAGCGGTGCCACACGGTTCGCCGAGCCGGGTGGATCAGATGATGCATTGGTGCGTCTCCGATCGCCTCCCAACCTGTGACGACGGTGGCAACAGGATGAGCTGCAACAGTTCCAGATCGGAGGTGAACCTGAACCGGGTGGAGTGCGTTCCATGAGGGCGCGCACGGACGAAGGTCCGGCCAGGAGTCGGGATGCGGACATGACGGGACAGGCACGGCG
>SKJO01000500.1 GCA_007121975.1 Nitriliruptoraceae bacterium
CGATGGTGACCAGCGGCCGCGGGACGGCGGTCGTCGACGCCACGGGCATGTCCACCGAGTTCGCCGCCATCGCGGCGCTGACCCAGGAGCTGCGCGCAGAGGACAGCCCGCTCCAGCGGGAACTCGCGACGCTCACCCGGGTCGTCGGTGCCATCGCCATCGGCTTGGGTCTGCTGTTCTTCGGGCTCGCCCAGCTCCTGACGACCATGCCGCTGACACGCGGCCTGGTGTTCGCGCTCGGGATGATCGTCGCGTTCGTCCCCGAGGGTCTGCTCCCCACGGTCACCCTGGCGCTGGCCATGGCCACCCAACGCATGGCGAGACGGCAGGCGCTGGTGAAGCGCTTGAGCGCGGTCGAGACCCTGGGGTCGACCACCGTGATCTGCACGGACAAGACCGGGACCTTGACCGCCAACGAGATGACCGTGCGGGCGCTCGTGGTCGGTACGGATCGCTTCGAGGTGACCGGCACCGGCTACGACCCCCTGGGCGCCCTGACCCGTGCCGGTAGCCCCCTCGGATCGCTGCCGGAGGAGGTCGTCGAGCTGCTGCGGACCGGACTGCTGGCCAACGACGCCCGCATCGAGCGGTGCGAGGATGGGAGCGCTCGGGTCATCGGCGACCCCACGGAGGCTGCGCTGCTGGTCGCGGCCGGGAAGGCCGGACTCGATGGCGAGGTCGAGCGGACGACGCGGCCCCGGATCACCGAGCACCCCTTCGACGCGGTCCGCAAGCGGATGAGCACCGTCCACCAGGAGGCGGACCAGGCCGTGGTCCGCTGCAAGGGCGCGCCGCGCGAGCTGCTGGGCCGGTGCAGCCGCATCCGGCGCGACGGCGCCGATCAACTGCTCGACGACGCCACCCGGGCCGAGGTGCTGGCCGCTAACGACACGCTGTCGCGCGAGGCGATGCGGGTGCTCGGTGTGGCGGTGCGGGTGCTGACGTCGACGCCGCCCGACGCCCCCACCGACGAGCTCGAGCGCGACCTGACCTGGCTCGGGCTGGTCGGGATGCTCGACCCGCCCCGGGAGGCCGTCGCCGCGGCCGTCACGGCCTGTCACGGGGCCGGCGTCCGCATCCTGATGATCACCGGCGACTACGGGATCACCGCGGAGAGCATCGCGCGCCGGGTCGGGCTGCTGGCGTCGGATGAGCAGGTCACGATCGTCAACGGCGATGAGCTGGACCGGCTCGATGACGCCACCCTCCAGCGGGTCGTGACCGATCCCGTGATCTTCGCCCGTGCCACCCCGGCGCAGAAGCTCCGCATCGTCACCGCGCTCCAGGCCAACGGCGAGATCGTGGCCGTGACCGGCGACGGGGTGAACGACGCGCCGGCGCTGAAGCGGGCCGACATCGGTGTGGCCATGGGCGCCTCTGGCACCGACGTGGCCCGCGAGGCGGCCGACATCGTGCTGCTCGACGACGACTTCGCATCGATCGTGGCGGCGATCGAGGAGGGCCGCGCCGTCTACGACAACGTGCGCCGCTTCACCGGCTACATCTTCACCAGCAACGTGCCGGAGGCGGTGCCCTTCGTCCTGTTCGGCCTGTCGGGCGGACGCATCCCGATCGCGCTCGGGGTCATGCACATCCTCACCATCGACCTCGGGACCGACCTTGCGCCGGCGCTCGCGCTCGGCGCCGAGCGGCCCGAGCCCGGGGTGATGGAGCGGCCGCCCCGCGCCAGAGACGAGCACCTGATCACGCCCGCGCTGCTGCGCCGCTCCTACCTGTGGCTCGGCCCGATCCAGGCGGCCGTGGCCATGGGTGCGTTCCTGCTGGCCTACCGCGCGATGGGGGTGGATGCCGGCTGGACCGAGCTGCCCGCCAGCGGCCCGGTGTACGCGGCCGCGACCGGTGCGGCGCTGGCCTCGGTCGTCACCACCCAGATCGGGAACCTGCTGGCCCACCGCACCCAGCGGGCCTCGATCCTGCAGGTCGGCTGGACCAGCAACCCGCTCGTCTGGGCCGGCGTCGCCTTCGAGCTGGTGCTGATCGCGGCCATCGTCCACCTCGCGCCGATGCAGGCCGTGATCGGGACGGGGGCCTTCCCAGCCTGGCTGTGGCTGCCGCTGCTCGCCGTGGCGCCGCTGCTGCTGCTGGTCGACGAGGCCCGCAAGGCGGTGCTGCGCCACTCCACCGCGCACCACGAGGAGGGGGAACGATGAACGTCACCGTGCTCGGGTGTGGCCGGGTCGGCTCCGGTGTCGCCCGCGAGCTGCAGGCGAGGGGCGCCGAGGTGGTGGTCGTCGACCGCGAGCAGGGTGCCCTGGATCGCCTGGGAGCCGGCTTCACCGGCCGCAAGGTCCTCGGCACGGTCCTGGATCGTCGGGTGCTGACCGCCGCGCGGGTGGAGGAGGCTGACGCCCTCGCGGTGGTCACCGGCAGCGACGAGGTCAACGCAGCCGTCGCCCTCACCGCCCGACGGCTGCTGCAGGTGCCGACGGTGGTCGCCCGGCTGCACGACCCCCGGACCGCCGAGGTGTACCAGCGCCTGGGGGTGCGCACCCTGGCGCCGGTGACCTGGGGGATCCAGCGGATCGCCGACCTGGTCACCGCGTCGCACCTGACCTCGGTGGCCACGATCGGGACCGGTGGCGTCGAACTCGTCGAGGTGC
>SKJO01000324.1 GCA_007121975.1 Nitriliruptoraceae bacterium
CCGGTCGCGATGCGGCTCGCGCTGCGCTACGGGATCCTCGATCAGCCCTCGGGTCACAAGTCGCACCGCACGCCCACCCCCTACCTCGGCGGCCTGGCGATGGTGGTCGCCTTCGTGCTGACGGTGGCGGGCGCGGCGTGGCTGCGGGTGGCCACCGGCGGCACCACCGGTGGGCTGGTCGAGCTGCTCACCATCCTGGGGGTGGGGGTGGCGCTGGCCGTGGTCGGGCTGCTCGACGACCTGTACGGGCTCGGGGTCGCGGTGCGCTTCGGCAGCCAGGTGGTGGCCGCGGTCACCCTGTGGTCGGCCGGCATCTCGGTCAACCTCATCCACGTCGAGGTGGTGGGGGTCGACGTGTTCGACCTGCTGATCACCGTGGTGTGGATCGTGGGCATCACCAACGCCATGAACCTGCTGGACAACATGGACGGGCTGTCGGCGGGCATCGCGATGATCGCCTCGCTGTGGTTCGGGCTGATCGGAGCGCTCAACGGCCAGTTGCTGGTGGGCGCGTTGGCCTTCGCGCTGGCCGGGGTCGCCGCCGGGTTCCTGCGCCAGAACCGCCCGCCGGCACGGATCTACATGGGGGATGCCGGCAGTCTGTTCCTCGGGGTGTCGCTGGCCGCGATCGGCATCAAGCTGGAGTTCACCACCGACGCGGTGATCGCCTCGCTGATCCCGATCCTGGTGCTCACCGTGCCGGTGATGGACACGACCCTGGTGGTCGTCGCCCGGCTCAAGCACGGCATCAGCCCGTTCAAGGGCGGGCGCGACCACATCAGCCACCGGCTGGTCAAGGTCGGGCTGCCGGTGCCGGTGGCGGTGCTGCTGATCGTCGGTGCCGGGGTGGCCCACGGGTGGATGGCGCTGCTGGTCTCGCGCATGGACGTGACCACCGCGCTGCTGGCCGCCGGGCTGGTGTTCTCGATCGACCTGGTGCTGTTCGCGCTGCTGGCCAAGGTGCCGGTCTACGACAACAGCCGCGGGCGCGACCTGGTGATCGTCGACCGGGGGCGGGGCGGGCAGGAACCGCCGCGCTGAGCGCCCCCGCGCTGAGAGCCCTCGCGCTGAGCGCCTGTCGGCGTGCTCAGGGCAGCTGACGCTGCTGCCAGGCGACCTGCTCGGCGATGCCCTCCTCGAGGGCGATGACCGGCTTCCAGCCGAGCGCCTGCCGGGCCCGGGAGGTGTCCGCCGAGGTGCGGGCCACGTCGCCGGGCTGTCCGGGCTGGGGATCGACCGGGACCGGGGTGCCCAGGACCTCGCCGACCAGCTCGATCAGGCGCGCGAGCGTGACCTGGGTGCCTCCGGCGATGTTGGCCACGGTGCCCGGCGCCACCTCGACGTCGGCGGCGGCGAGGTTGGCGGCGACCACGTCGTCGACGTGGGTGAGGTCACGTTCCTGCGAGCCGTCCCCGAAGCGGGGGAAGCGCCCGCCCTTGCGGGTGGCCTCGATCATGCGGTGCAGCGCCATGTCGGGACGTTGCCCGCCGCCGTAGACGGTGAAGTAGCGCAGCGCGACGCACGGCACCCCGAAGTTGCGGCTGTAGACCCCGCAGAGGTGCTCGGCGGCGAGCTTGGTCACGCCGTACGGGCTCATCGGCGCCGGGATGACGTCCTCGTCGGTGGGCTGGCGCATCGCGTCGCCGTAGATCGATGACGAGGAGGCGTACACCAGCCGGCGCAGCGCCGCGTCGGCGCCGTCGTCCTCCCGGCGCTCCCGCAGCGCCTCGAGCAGCCGTTGGGTGGCGAGCAGGTTGCGCGCCACGTAGGCGTCGAAGCCGGTCGCCCAGCTGGCGCGCACGCCGGGCTGCCCCGCCTGGTGGAACACCACCTCGACGTCGTCGAGGACCTCCTGCCAGCCGTCGTCGAGCAGGTCGGCCTCCACCAGCGTGAAGCCGTCGCGTCCGGTGAGCGGGGCGACCTGGGCCCGCTTGAGGGCCGGGTCGTAGTACTCGGTGAAGGCGTCGATGCCCACGACCTCGTCGCCCCGGTCGAGCAGGCGGGCGGACAGGCGGCTGCCGATGAACCCGGCGGCGCCGGTGACGAGGGCTTTCATGCAGGCTCCGGTGACGGGGGGCGACCACGGTAGCCCGGCCGTCGGTCCGCCCCGATGACGTTGGTAGCGTGCCGGGAGATCGTCGCGACCCCACGAGGAGGCCCCCGGTGGCCATCAGCTCATCGCGCCGCCTGCGGGTGCTGCGCATCATCGCCCGCATGAACGTCGGTGGGCCCGCCCAGCAGATCACCGGACTGCTCGCCAAGCTCGACGACGAGCGCTACGAGCACCATCTGGCGATCGGGCTGCCCGCCGAAGGCGAGGAGGACTGGATCTCGCTGCGTGCCCCGCACCTGGCCGGCGACCCGCGCATCGTGCGGATCCCGGCGCTGGGCCGGCCGGTGCGCCCCCGGCAGGACAACGAGGCCTACCGGCAGCTGCGGGCGCTGATCCGTCACCTGCAGCCGGACCTGGTGCACACCCACACCACCAAGGCGGGGCTGGTCGGCCGGCCCGCGGCGTGGCGTGAGGGCGTGCCCGCGACCGTGCACACCTACCACGGCCACCTGCTGCAGGGCTACCTCGGCCGGGCCCAGACCACCGGGGTGCGGCTGGCCGAGCG
>SKJO01000423.1 GCA_007121975.1 Nitriliruptoraceae bacterium
AGCCCCTGGGCCCGGGCACGGGTGCGCACCACCGCCAGGGTCTGGGGATGCACCCCGGCATCGACCAGCACCACCTCGACGTCCTCGGACGAACCGGCGGGGCGGGCGGAGCGGGCGGGGCGGGCGGAGCGGGGCCGGGGCCGCACCCGGCGGCACAACGCCACGCCTTCGGCGGCGGCGGTGGCTTCGTCCAGCAGCGACGCGCCGGCCAACGGCAGGCCGGTGAGGTCGGCGACCATCGTCTGGAACACCAGCAGGGCCTCGAGCCGGCCCTGACTGATCTCGGGCTGGTAGGGCGTGTAGGCGGTGTACCAGCCGGGATCCTCGAGCAGGTTGCGGCGCAGCACCGCGGGGGTCACGGTGCCGTGGTAGCCGAGTCCGATGAACGGCCGGCGCACGTCGTTGGTCGCGGCGATGTCCGCGAGCTCGGCGAGCACGGCCGCCTCGTCACGGGCGGGCGGCAGGTCCAGCGGCGCCCCACCACGAAGCGGGGCCGGCACCGCGGCGGCGAGCAGCGCATCGACATCGGCCAGTCCGAGGCCGGCGAGCATCGTGTCACGATCGGCGGCGGGGACGCCGAGGTGGCGCTCGACGAAGGCATCGGCGGCTTCGAGCTCGCGCAGGCGCGCGGGCGGCGACGGGGAGTCCTGGTGCACGGCGGGCGGCTCCTGGCCGGCGACGCGCCGGCGGGACGGGGCTCGTGCCGCGACGGTACTGCCCGCTGCGGCTAGGTTCCCGCGCATGCTGCTCGGTGCCCATGTTCCCGCCACCCGCCCACTTGACGGCGCCCGGCGTCGACGCGCCGAGGTCGTGCAGGTGTTCCTGTCCGCACCGCGCGCCTGGCGCCCGCCCAAGGACCGCGAGGATGCGGCGCAGCTGCGCGCGAGCCCGCTCCCCGTCTACGTGCACGCGCCCTACCTCGTCAACGTGGTGGCCGGCGACCCCGAGGTGCGCGCCCGCTCCCGTCAGTCGCTGGTGGCCACCACCCGGGCGGCCGAGGCGATCGGTGCGGCCGGGGTGGTGGTGCACGGTGGCCATCAGCCGCTCGAGGTCCCGCTCGAGGCCGGTATCGAGGCCTGGCGCACGCTGCTCGCGGAGCTCGGGCACGAGGTCCCGATCCTGATCGAGAACACCGCCGGCGGGCGCAACGCCATGGCGCGGGAACCCGACCGCTTCGCGGCGCTGTGGGCCGGGCTGGGCGACCTCGAGGTCCCGTTGGGGGTGTGCCTGGACACCTGCCACCTGCACGCCGCCACGCCCGAGGACCTGGTGGCGTCGTTCGATCGGGTCGTGGCCGCGGTCGGACGCATCGACCTGCTGCACGTCAACGACAGCCGGGACGAGCCCGGGTCGGGACGCGACCGCCATGCCAACCTCGGCGCGGGCACCCTCGACCCCGACGCGCTGATCGAGGTCGTCCGCCGCGCCGACGCCCCGGTCGTGGTCGAGACCCCGGGCGGGAGCGCCGGGCAGGCCGCCGACCTCGACTGGCTGCGCCAGCGGCTGGCCGCGGCCGACGACACCAGGCCGCCGGCGCACGCCTGACCAGCGGCGCTCGCCCCGAGTTCAGGCGTCGTTGGCGGCAACCGGGCTGGTGCCCTCGGCGATCGGCCCAGGAACCTCGGCGGCCGGTTCGGGGCCCACCGCCCGTTCGGTCGGGAAGGCGGTCACCTCCCCGCGCAGCTCCTCGACGACCGGGTCGAGGGCGAGGGCGAGCACGGCCTGACCGCGGCGCACGAGGTCGAGCAGCTCGGCGTCGTCCTCGAGCAGCAGCACGCTGGTGCCGTCCGACACCAGGGTGGCCTCGGCCAGTGTGCGGCCGCGGTGCTGCAGTTCCTCGATGGCGATGCGCACCTTCTGCAGCGACACGCCCGTATCCAGCAGCCGCTTGACGACGCGCAGACGCACCACGTCGTCGAACGAGTACAGCCGCTGGGTGCCCGAGCCCTCCGCCTGCTGGACCGAGGGCGACACCAGCTCGGTGCGCGCCCAGTAGTCGAGTTGGCGGTAGGTGATGCCCACGATCTTGCACACGGTCGGTCCGCGGTAGCCCACGAGATCCTCTCCTGCCTCTCCGACGTCGAGGCGGAGTTGGCCGCCCTCGTCGGCGTTGCGACGTCTGGCCACGTGCACGTCCTCCTGGATCCACTGCCGTCGTCGGGCGGGCGCTCGCGCGCCGTGTGGACCATCGCTGAGCCCGCAGGGGCTCCCCGTCGGCCAGACGCGGGACTCCGCGCCAGCCGTTGTCGCGGATCCCGTCACCCTCACGGTCGCGCTGCGGCTGCCCACCTCACGCTCCCGTGGTCGTGGACCGCGCCGACCTGCCCGATCGACACGTTCCGTTCCGGACGACATCCGTGGAACTTCCGTGCTGAGGCTAGATCGACCGCGGGCAGGGTGTCAACGGTTGGTCGACCCCGTGGCCGAAGGTTCACCCTGTAGTGCAACGTGAGGGACGTGGCACGAGTGGCCCCTGGGGCGCACCACCTCGGCAACCAGGGAGCAGGCCGACCCCGGCGTCGGGACCCGCGCCGCCCGCCGACCGAGCTCGTAGCGAGCGCTTCGCGCACTCGAGGCCACCCCGAGCGCCCGCAACCGACGGCCGGTGGCTGACGGCC